>NZ_JBFAOJ010000047.1:0-68881 GCF_040675205.1 Streptosporangium sp. NPDC049644
AGGAGCCATACACCCTCTCCGCGGGGGCGCACCGCGTCGGCCGTGGACCCCCGCGGGCCGGCCCCGTGCGGGGCCGGCCGGCGGTGGCGAGCGGATCAGCCCGTGTTCTGCAGGCCGGCGGCGACGCCGTTGACCGAGAGCAGCAGCAGCGTGGACAGGCGCTCGCGCTCCTCCTCCGACAGCCCCTCGTCCGCGCGGAGCGTGGACAGGGCGCGGAGCTGCAGGTGGGAGAGCGCGTCGACGTACGGGTCGCGGAGCTGCACCGCGCGGGACAGCACCTTGCGGTCCTCCAGCAGCCGGGTGTGGCCGGTGATCTCCAGGACCAGGCGGCGGGTCAGGTCGTACTCGGCCAGGACCTGCGCGACGAAGTCGTCCCTGGCGCCGAGCGCGAGGTAGCGGGCGGCGATGTCCCGGTCGGTCTTGGCCAGCGACATCTCCACGTTGTCCAGCAGCGAGGCGAACAGCGGCCACTCCCGGTAGGCGGCGCGCAGCTCGCCCAGGCCCGCCTCGGAGATGACCGCCTCCAGGCCGCTGCCCAGGCCGTACCAGCCGGGCAGGTTGACCCTGGTCTGGGCCCAGGCGAAGACCCACGGGATGGCCCGCAGGTCGTCCAGGGAGCGGGGCGCGCCGAGGCCGCGCCGGGCCGGGCGGGAGCCCAGGCGGAGCGAGCCGATCTCCTCCAGCGGGCTGACCAGGGAGAACCACTCCGGGAAGCCGGGCGCCTCGGTCAGCAGCCGGTATGCCTTCTCCGAGGCGGAGGCGACCTGCTCGGCCACCGCCCGGAAGCGTCCCGCGGCCTCGGCCGTGCGCGCCTCGATGGACGGGGTGGAGGCGAGCAGCACCGCGGAGGTGACCTGCTCCATGTGACGGCGTGCGATGGCGTCGTGGCCGTAGCGGGCGAAGATGACCTCGCCCTGCTCGGTGACCTTGAACCTGCCGCCCACCGACCCCGGGGCCTGTGCGAGCACCGCCCGGTTGGCGGGGCCGCCGCCCCGGCCCAGGGCGCCGCCCCGGCCGTGGAAGAGTGTCAGCGGCACGTCGTGCTCGGCCGACCAGGCGGCCAGCGCCTCCTGGGCCTCGTACAGCTTCAGCGTCGCCGCGGCCGGGCCGAGTTCCTTGGCGGAGTCGGAGTAGCCGAGCATGACCTCCAGGCGCCGGTCGTCGGCCAGCCTGGCCTGGACCTCGGGGATCTGCAGCATCCCCGACAGCACGGTGGGGGCGGCCGCCAGGTCGGCGCCGGACTCGAAGAGCGGGACCACGTCGAGCCGGGGGGCCCGCTCGCCCAGCGCGTGCGCGGCCAGCGCGTGCACGGCGGCGATGTCGTCGGCCGAGCGGGTGAAGGAGACGACGTAGCGGGAGCAGGCGGCCACCCCGAACCGCTCCTGGATCCAGGCGATCGTGCGGATCGTGGCCAGGACCTCCTCGGTCCGCTCGGAGGTGCGTCCGGCGGCGATCTCCTCCAGCGCGGCGGCGTGGACCTGCGAGTGCTGGCGGACCTCCAGCTCGGCCAGGTGGAAGCCGAACGTCTCCACCTGCCAGACGAGGTGCTGCAGTTCCCCGTACGCCTGCCTCCTCGCCCCGGCCGCGACCAGCGACTCCTGGGCGATTCGCAGGTCGCCCAGGAGTTCCTCGGGCGAGCGGTAGGCCAGGTCGAGCCCGCGCTGCCTGGTGGCCGCGATGCGGGCGGCGACGAACATCAGCCACTGCCGGTGCGGCTCCTGCGGGGAGCGGGTGGCCATCTCCGAGACCAGTTCGGGGTGGTCGTTCACCGCGGCGGACAGCGCGGCCCGCAGCTCGGGCGAGGCGGGGGCGTAGCCGGCGGCGAGGGTCAGCGAGCGGCCGATCCGGCCGGCGGCGGTCTCCAGGGCGATCAGCACGTGCTCGGCCTGGATGAGCACGGCGTCCCTGGTCACCTTGGCCGTGACGTTCGGGTTGCCGTCGCGGTCGCCGCCGATCCAGCTGCCGTACCTGATGAAGGCGCGGGCCCGGGGCCTCTCGGTGCCGCCGCCCCCGCCGAGCGCGGCGTCCAGGGCGCGATAGACCTGCGGGACCACCCGGAAGAGGGTCTCGTCGAAGGCCGCCATGGCGGTGCGGACCTCGTCTCGCGGGTCGAGCTTGGTGGACCTGAGCTGGGCGGTCCGCCAGAGCAGGTCGATCTCCTCCAGCAGCCGCCGGCGGGTCTCCGCCCGCTCGGCGGCCCCCCGCTCCGGGCTGTTGTACAGGGCGAGCTGGCCGCTGATGCGCTGGATCGCGGTGACCACGGCGCGCCTGCGGGCCTCGGTGGGGTGCGCGGTCAGCACCGGGTGCAGGCGCAACCCCTCGACCAGGCCGGCGACCTTCTCGCCGCCGAGTTCCTGGACCGCCTGGGCCAGGGACTCGGGCAGCGGCTCCTCGCCGGTGTCGCGGACCCTGAGCGTGCGGATTCTGAAGTGCTCCTCGGCCAGATTCGCCAGGTGGAAGTAGCACGTGAACGCGCGGGCGATCTGTACCGCGCGATCGACGGGCCACTCGGCCACCATCGCGGTGATCTCGTCGACCGACACCTGCCCGCGGCGGGCGCCGATGACCGCCTTGCGCAGCCGTTCGACGTCGGCGAGCAGGTCATCGCCACCATGCTCGGCGATGACCTGCCCCAGAAGCTCACCGAGCAGTCGCACGTCCGCGCGCAGCTCGTCGGGCATCTCGGTGACAGCGGAGGAGCGCTCTACCTGATGAGACACGGTGGCTGGCATGTTTGTCAGCGTACCCAGTCCGTTTTCTCCGGCGGAGACCGGTCTCACCCATTGGACTAGACCATTCAGGCGGCCCTGGAGGTCGCCTGCAACAGCGCTGGATACCTGGCGAAAGCGGCCTTACCCGCGACCCTCCGGCCGCCTGCGGAGAGCAGCAGCCCGTACGGCACCGCCAGCGCGGAGACCCAGGTGAGGCCGAGCAGCACCGGCAGGACGATCGGCAGCGCGAGCAGGCCGGTGCCGATCAGCGCGCCGAACGAGGCGACGAAGGCGATGCCGCCCTGCCCCGGAGCCGCGCCCGTGAAGGCGTTCAGGCGTTCCGGCACGGTGTAGGGCATCAGCACGCTGGTCAGCGCGCCCACCCCGAGCCCGACCCCGAGGACGCCCCAGGCGGTCAGGGTGGCCGGGACCGCCCAGACGATGCCCTCGGCGGACCCGGCCAGCAGGGCCGCGACCAGGGAGAGCACCAGCAGCAACGGCACGCCGATCGTCGCCACGGCCAGGTGCCGCCCCGCGATGTCCGTGCGCCAGTCGCGGTCGGTGCCGTAGGCGACGGCGTTCATCCACAGCGAGCGGCCGTCGATGCCGAAGGCGTTGCACCACTGCATGCTGATCAGCGCCGCCCCGATGCAGGCGGGAGCGACCGCCAGGGCGACCCCGGTCGGACCGCCCTCCCCGTTCAGCGAGAAGGCCATGATGCCCGCGACAGCGACGGCGGCGAACCAGCCGACCCTGCCCCGCGGATCGCGGCGGGCGTACCTGAGCTCCTTGCCCACCACCGCGGCGAGCGGGCCGTCGGGCAGGACCCCGGCCAGCAGGCCCCGGGAGTTGCGCACCGAGGAGCTCTGGGTGGAGGCGTCGGGGGAGACCAGGGCGCGGCGCAGCGCCGCGATCCACAGCCACCCCACCCCGGCGACCAGGGCGGCGAGCACGACGATCGCCAGGAGGGCCGCCGCTCCTCCGTCGGCGACGGCGTGCGCCGCCATACCCGACGGGGTCCAGCGCAGCACCGAGGCGACACCGCGCAGCATCGCCCCCGGGTCGGCCGACAGGCCGCCGTTGAGCAGCAGGTTGGGCAGCTGCGCCCCCAGCACGACGAAGATCACCGAGACGGCCAGCACGTCGCGGCCCCTGCGGGTGCGCAGCACGCCGGAGAGCGCCGTGGTGACCAGCCGGGAGAGGACGACACAGAGCGCGAAGTGGAGCAGCACCGCCACCGTGCCCAGGATCGCCCCGCCTGCCCCGCCCGCCAGGCCGGCCACCGCCCCGATCATGACGACCAGCGTGGCGATCGGCCAGACGCCGGTGATCGAGGCGGCGAACATGCCGGTGGCGAGCAGGCCGGTCCGCAGTGGGAAGAGCGCCAGCCGCGACGGGTCGAGCGTGTCGTCCAGCCCGAACGCGAGCAGCGGCACGACCGCCCAGCCCACCAGGAAGACGGTGAACAGTACGGTGACGACGTCGCCCGCGACCTCGGCGGGCGCGAGGCGCAGCGTGGTCATGGCGAAGAAGCCCAGGGCGGCGAAGACGATCGCGGCGATCACCGTGAAGACGAACCCCAGCAGGTGCTGGACGCTGCCGCGCAGGTTGCCGGCGACGAGCCGGAGCTTGAGCCGTACGAACACCGAGGGCCCCACCCGCACGGTCCCGGGCACGGCCTCTGGCACGGCTCTCTGCCGGTCCGGCGCGCTCATGCCGGGGTCGCGCCCAGCCATGACAGGCCCTCCTGCCCGCTCGCGCCGTCACCCCGGGCGCCGACCAGCCCCAGGAACGCCTCGTTGAGGCTGCGGCCCGCCCTGACCTCGTCCAGCGGCCCCTGGGCGACGATCCGCCCGCCGTCCATCACCGAGACCCAGTCGCACAGGCGCTCGACGAGCTCCATGACGTGGCTGGAGAAGACGACGGTCGAGCCGGAGTCGGTGTAGCGCCTGAGCACCTCGACGAGCGTGTTGGCGCTGACCGGGTCGACGCCCTCGAACGGCTCGTCGAGAAAGAGCACACCGGGGTTGTGCAGCAGCGCGGCGGCCAGGCCGATCTTCTTGCGCATACCCGTCGAGTAGTCCACGACGAGCTTGTCCGCCGCCTCGGTCAGGCCCATGACCTTCAGCAGCCCGTCGGCCCGCTGCTCCACCTCGGCCCTGGGGATGCCTCGGAGCTGGCCGTTGTAGGACAGCAACTCCCTGCCGGAGAGTCGCTCGAACAGGCGCAGCCCCTCGGGGAGCACGCCGATGCGGCTCTTGACCGCGACCTGGTCGCGCCAGACGTCGACACCACCGATGTGGATCGAGCCCCCGTCGGGACGCAGCAGGCCGGTGACCATGCTGAGCGTGGTGGTCTTTCCCGCCCCGTTGGGGCCGACCAGTCCGGCGAAGCTGCCGCTGGGCACCACGAGGTCGACGCCTCCCACGGCCACCTGCTGCCCGAATCTCTTGAACAGCCCCTGCGTTCGCACCGCCTCGATGGCGTCCGGCATGTTCCCCCCTTCCAGGGTCACGGCTCCGGCGATCAGCCGACTCACCCGGAAAACGAACGGTCGCCCCCGATAGTTCGCACTGCCAGAGGGCGGTTTACCCTGCTGGCATGAGCGAGCCTCTGAGCGCCGAGACCACAGCCGCCGAACCCGATGTCCGTACGACGGCCGGCAAACTGGCCGATCTGGAACGCCGTCTGGACGAGGCCGCCCACGCGGGTTCCGCGCGCGCCATCGAGAAACAGCACGCGAAGGGCAAGATGACCGCCAGGGAGCGGGTCCTCGCCTTCCTGGACGAGGGCAGCTTCGTGGAGTTCGACGAACTGGCCAGGCACCGGTCCACGAGCTTCGGCATGGAGCGCGAGCGTCCGTACGGCGACGGGGTGGTGACCGGATACGGCACCGTCGACGACCGCCCCGTGGCGGTGTTCTCCCAGGACTTCACGGTCTTCGGCGGTTCCCTGGGCGAGGTCTTCGGAGAGAAGATCGTCAAGGTCATGGACCACGCGCTGAAGACCGGCTGCCCGGTGATCGGCATCAACGACTCCGGCGGGGCGCGCATCCAGGAGGGTGTCGTCTCGCTGGGCCTGTACGCCGAGATCTTCAAGCGGAACGTGCACTCCTCGGGAGTGATCCCGCAGATCTCGCTGATCATGGGCCCGTGCGCGGGCGGCGCCGTCTACTCGCCGGCCCTCACCGACTTCGTGCTGATGGTGTCGGAGAAGTCGCACATGTTCATCACCGGCCCCGACGTGATCAAGACGGTCACCGGCGAGGAGGTGACGTTCGAGGAGCTCGGCGGCGCGCACACGCACAACTCCCGCTCGGGTGTCGCCCACTACGAGGCCTCCGACGAGGCCGACTGCCTGGAGTTCGCCAGGGCACTGCTCTCCTACCTGCCCTCCAACAACCTGGACGAGACCCCGGTGTTCGACACCGAGGTGGTGCTGGAGACCACCGACTCCGACCGGGAGCTCGACACGCTGATCCCCGACTCGGCGAACCAGCCCTACGACATGCACAAGGTTCTCGAACACGTCCTGGACGACGGCGAATTCCTTGAAGTGCACGCGCAGTTCGCGCCGAACATCCTGGTGGGTTTCGGCCGGGTCGAAGGGCGCTCCGTGGGGATCGTCGCCAACCAGCCGATGAGTTTCGCCGGCACGCTGGACATCGCGGCCTCGGAGAAGGCCGCGAGATTCGTACGTACATGCGATGCCTTTAACATTCCGGTACTGACATTTGTCGATGTCCCCGGATTCCTTCCCGGCACCGACCAGGAATGGAACGGGATCATCCGCCGCGGCGCCAAGCTGCTCTACGCCTACGCCGAGGCGACGGTGCCGCTGGTCACGGTCATCACCCGCAAGGCGTACGGTGGAGCCTACGACGTGATGGGTTCCAAACACCTGGGCGCCGACATCAACCTGGCCTGGCCGACCGCGCAGATCGCGGTGATGGGAGCGCAGGGCGCGGTCAACGTCCTCTACCGGCGCGAGCTCGCCTCGGCCGCCGATCCGGACGCCCAGCGGGCCCGGTTCATCGCTGAATACGAGGACACGCTCGCCAACCCGTATCTCGCGGCCGAACGTGGGTATGTGGACGCGGTGATCCGTCCCTCCGCCACCCGAGTCCAGATCGTCAAGGCGCTCAGGACCCTGCGCAACAAGCGCGCGACCCTGCCGCCGAAGAAGCATGGGAACATCCCGCTGTGAGACACCTGAAGATCATTAAAGGGGATGCGACCCCCGAGGAGATCGCCGCGGTGGTGATCGCTCTCTCCGTACATACCGCGGCCGCGACTTCGAGCCCGAAAGCCCTGCAGACGCCAAAATCCTGGAGCAATCACTCACATCGCATGCGAAAACATCTTCCTACCGGACAAGGCGCATGGAGATCGAGCGCGCTGCCGAGATAGATCCTCAGAACGGGGTGTCAACTTGCACGAGAGTTGGGACCATCTAAGAAATGGGCGCATATAGTCAGCCGATCAGCTAGTTCCGAGGCCTGGAGGACGACATGACCATCCTGGACCTCACGTCACACCCCATCGCCGCGAAGTACGCCGTCCTGGTCGACGTCGGGTACCTGTACGCCGCGGCGGGAGAGGTGCTTCTGAGTGCCAAGGAGCGCAAGGAGTACCGGGTCGCGGCGGACGAACTGATCCAGGCGTTGCAGAAGCACGCGGAGGAGCGGATCCACGGCGAGCTGCTGAGGATCTACTGGTACGACGCCGCCCGCGACCGGGTGCCGACCGTCGACCAGCGGGTCATCGCGCAGCTCCCCTGGGTCAAGGTCCGCCTGGGCAACCTCAACGCGAGGGGCCAGCAGAAGGGCGTGGACGCGCAGATCAGGAGCGACCTGGAGGCGCTGGCCAGGCACCACGCGGTGAGCGACACCATCCTGCTCGCCGGGGACGAGGACATGGTCCCCGCCGTCGAGGCCGCCCAGGCCTACGGGGTGCGGATCCACCTGTGGGGGGTGGAGCCACCGTACGGCACCAACCAGGCCGAGCGCCTGGTCTGGGAGTCCGACACCGTCGAGATCATCAGTGCCGACTTCCTGCGCTCCTTCTTCAGCCGGGCCCCCGCACCGGTCCCGGTGCCGGCCGCCCCGATCGCCCCCTCCCCCGCCCAGGTCTTCGCCGGGCGCACCGCCGCCACCGCCAAGCCCAAGACCCCCGCGGGCCAGGTCACCAAGCTGGGCCCGAGCCGCCCGCGCGTCGAGGAGGTCGGCGAGCACGTGGCCCAGAAGTGGATCCTCACCCGTGGCCGCGACAACATCCGCGACCTGCTCCCGGGGCCGATCCTGCCCACCGTCATCGACACCGAGCTGCTCATCGAGGCGGAGAAGGAGCTGGGTCACTCCCTCCGCCCCTACCCCGAGGCACGCGTCTGGCTGCGCGACGGATTCTGGGCCCGCGTCTACCGGGAGTTCGAGATCGGGGTCGGCGTCTCCTCCAAGTGACGCGCCCGCGAGGCACGACTCAGCGGGTCACGGCCCTCCCCCCGACGGCCGCCACGACCATGTCCGATTCCCGCCAGTCGTACGGGATGGGCTGCGAGTAGCGTCGTCAGCATGTCCGTGAGAGAGCTCGACTTCGATGCCTGTTACCGCGCGGTGGCCGCGAGGGACGCCCGGTTCGACGGGCGCTTCTACACGGCGGTCACCTCCACCCGTATCTACTGTCGGCCGATCTGCCCGGCACGCACCCCCGCCAGCCGCAACGTGCGGTTCTACCGCCACGCGGCCTCCGCCGAGGCGGCCGGGTTCCGGCCGTGCAAGCGGTGCCGGCCCGAGCTGAGCCCCGGAGACCCCGGCTGGGACCACCGGGGCGACCTGGTCGGCAGGGCGCTCCGGCTGATCGACGAGGGCGTGGCGGACGACGGCGGGATGGCCCGGCTGGCCGGGCGGCTGCACATCACCGGGCGGCACCTGCACCGGCTGTTCACCACGGAGATCGGCGTGGGGCCGCTGGCCGTGGCCAGGACCAAGCGTCTGCTGCTGGCCAAGCAACTGCTGACCGAGACCGGGCTGCCGATCGTCGACGTGGCGTTCGCGTCGGGTTTCGGCAGCGTCCGGCAGTTCAACGCGACCATGAAGGACACCTACGGATTCACCCCGGGCGAGCTGCGGGCGACCACCCGACGCAGCACCGACGTCTCGGGCGACGCGCTGACCCTGCGGCTACACCGCAGGGAGCCGTACGACGCCGCGACCCTGATGCGGTTCCTGGCCGCGCGGGCGATCCCCGGTCTGGAGCGCGCGGACGGCACGTCCTACCGCCGCGCCGTCCCCGGCGGCGCGGTCACCCTCACCCCCGAGACGGACCACGTCCGGCTGGACGTGAGCGTCGACGACACCAGCCACCTGGCCAGGATCGTCGCCCGCTGCCGCCGCCTCCTCGACCTCGACGCGGACCCCGCGGCCATCTCCGCCGCCCTTGGCGAGACCTCGCTGGAACCGCTCGTCACCGCCCGCCCCGGGCTGCGAGTGCCCGGCGCGTGGGACGGCTTCGAGGTGGCCGTCCGCGCCGTGATCGGCCAGCAGATCTCCGTCGCGGGCGCCCGCACCATCCTCGGGCGCGTCACCGCCCGGGCCGGGCGCCCGCATCACGGAACGGACGGCGACGAGGGGCTGACCCACCTGTTCCCGACCGCCGCCGAGCTCCACGAGGCGGATCTGGGCGGGCTGGGCCTGACCGGGCGGCGGGTGGCCACGCTGAAGGCGCTCGCCGCCAGGGTGGCGGACGGCGAGATCGACCTGGACGGGGCACAGGAGCCCGCCCAGGCGGTGGCCGGGCTGCTCGAGGTTCCCGGGATCGGGCCGTGGACCTCGGGTTACATCGCGTTGCGGGCGCTGCGCGACCCGGACGCCTGGCCCGGCGGAGACCTCGGCCTGCGGCGGGCCATGGCCTGCCTGGGCATCCCGGAAGACCACATCGAGCGGTGGCGTCCATGGCGGGCGTACGCCGCACTGCACCTTTGGAGTTCCGAATGATAGAAGCACAGGTACTCACCACCCCGATCGGTCCGCTGGCACTACTCGCCCGCGAGGGCGTCCTGGTCGCGGCGGGCTTCACCGAGGCCCCGGACGAGATGTTCGCGCGCCTCTCCCCCGGCCTCCGGTCGGAGGGCCTGGCCCTGACCGCCGACCTGGGCCACCCGGCGCGTGCCGTACGCGACTACCTGGACGGCGATCTGAAGGCCCTCGACTCCGTGGCGCTGGAACAGCCGGGCACCCCCACGCGGCAGCGGCTGCTCACCGCCCTGCGCGAGGTCCCGCCTGGCGCCACGATCAGCTACGCCGAGCTCGCCGAGCGGGCGGGCCTGCCGAGGACGGCGGCCAGGGCGGCCGGGAGCGCGTGCGCGCAGAACCTGATCGCGCCGTTCGTCCCCTGCCATCGCATCCTGCCGTCCACCGGCGGGTTCGGCGGCTACTACTACGGCACGCCGGTCAAGCGGTGGCTGCTCACCCATGAGAAGGCGATCGCCGGCGAGTAGCGCGAGCGGAGGTGTCCGGCCAGGCGGCCTCACCGGCTTCCCGAGGAACCGGGCCGGGGGTCTCCCGCCGTCGAAGGCGTCGAGATCGGCCCGGACGGTGCGGGTGACCGCCTCAGCCGGTCTTCCTGACGGTGCTCTGTACCTCGCCCACCGGGACGTCGCGGGTGACCCCGACCTCCACCGGGTCGTAGGCGAAGGGCACCACGTCGTCCTCGATCTCGATGGGCCAGACCGAGGTGACCGTCAGCACGTAGACGTCACGCGGCTGATCGACCGAGGCCCGCAGGTAGCGCACGCCGCAGGTGAACGCGGCGCCCTTCGCGTACGGCCTGCCACCGGGACCGCACTCCTCCTTGACCTCCGCCCGGTCGGCGGTGGTGCCCGCGTCGATCCGGATGTCCTCAAGGGTGGCGGTCACGGTGGCGCTCATCACCCCGGGCAGCGTCGCCGTCACGGACCTGGTGGTCTCGCCGATGCCGCTCAGCCAGACCCAGGTCGGCAGGTTGACGTAGCTCCTGGCGTCCGGGTTGAGCTCGATCTTCGGCTCGGGCACGGTCAGCGCGGCACGGGCGATCTCGACCAGCTCGGCGATGGTGATCCCGGCGGGCGGCGTGGTGTTCGGGGGGGCGAACACGTAGGGCTCGCCCAGCGCGGCCACGCACGCCAGCCCGTTCGGGTCGGCGGAGTTGTAGGCGCGCTGCCACCAGGTGCCCTCCTGGCCGATCCGGGCCTCGAACGGCTCCAGCGCCTCCTTCCGCCTCTCCCACTCCTGCCCGGGGAGTGCGTCGGGAAGGGCGTCTCGCTGCGAGTCCAGCATGTCGGCGGCGTTGCCCCGGGGCTCGTACCAGCAGGGGCGCTTGATCCGATATCCGTCGCTCTTCCCGCTGAGCCCGGTGCCCGTGACGACGATCCGGGAGTCCTTGAGGGTGACCCCGGCCTCTTTGCCGCGTTGGAAGCCCTCACCGGTCGCTCCCCCGGTGTCGGGAGGGTCGGACGGCGCGGCGGGGGAGAACAGCAGCGACCCCGCGAGGATCACTTTTCCGATCATCGAACACCTCCGGTGGGGGGACCGGGTTCCGGCCGCGGGCAGAGAGTCATCTGAGGCAGCCCTTCGCGCGCTCGTCGGGGAGTTTCGCGTGGCGGAAGAGCCTGATACGCCAGCCCCCGTCGGCGGCCCGCCCCATCGCGGCGGACTGCAGGAAGGGCTTCCTGGTCCAGTCGGGCTGCCCGGTGACGGGCTTGCCGGTGGAGGAGTCGAGAAGGCGCATCTTCGACTCGTCGACGCAGACGTCCAGCTGCGCCCCCCGGTCGTCGCCCGAGCCGCTGACCGCGCTGACGTTCAGGGCGTACAGCCGGGCGGTCCCCCGCACCGACCTGCGCTCGTCGAGAAACGCCCCCACCCAGGAGGACGCGTCGTCGACCGCGTCGTACTCGACCACGTCGAGGTAGCCGGTGTCACGGCCCCCGCTCACGACCGCCCTGAAGGCTCCGGCGAAGTAGTCGCGGAGAACCTCGATCATCGTGGTCGTGTCGGCGTCGGGCGCGGCGGGCCACTCGACCACCACCCGCACTCCCGGCGCGACCTCGACCGTCTCCTCCCGCGGCGCGGCCGGCCGTGCCGGGTCCTGCGGGGAGGACCCCGTGGGAGCTCGCGAGGAGGTCTCGGCGGGAGAGGTGTCGGAAAGATCGACGGGAGTGAACGGCTGAGCCTCCGACGGGGTACAGGCCGCCGTCAGGAGCATGACCAGCGCGATCACCACACGCACACCGATCACGCTAGGAGCGCCCGCCCCCCGGAACCACCGATATGCACGATTCGGCATGGCTTCCCCGCCGCCCTCGCCTCGCACCCGGCGGCCCACCGTGCCACGCCCCCGCGTGACCTCCGACGCGCGGACCGGACCCGCCGGGCCCGTCATGCCGTCGGAGCCGAGCGCATCCGCCACGCGGGCAGCAGCTCGTCGATGAGGGCCTCGGTCTCCGGCGCCATCCCGCCGCCGTAGGGGTGGGAGGCGGCCCGCCGGTGCAGGGCGTCGGCCACGGCACGCAGGCGGACGGGGTCGTCGGTGAGATGCGTGGCCCGCAGCAGGTCGCGCCAGAGCCCCTCGTCGTCGGCGGCCAGCAGCAGCCCGGCCCGCACCGCCGCCACCGCCTGGTCGGTCTCACCGCGGGCCAGCCGTACCTCGCAGAGCCGGTGCGCGGCGTCCGCGACGCCCGCGGCCACGTTGTACTCCAGGTCGTCGGCCGCCAGCCAGGCGTAGCGACCACGCGGGCGGTCGTTCAGCAGCGGACCCCGTACCAGACCCAGTGCCCGGTCGAGGAGCTCGGGACGCCCGCCGGGGTTGGCGTGCGACTGCCGGACGAGGTCGCGGAAGAGCATCCAGTCGGTGCGCACCTCGGGGCCGAGCCGCAGGCGCCCCGAGGTGTCGGCGTAGAGGTTGGGCCGCCCCTGGCTGTCGGTGCCCAGCCACGCGACGACCCTGGCGATCGTGGCGTCCCTGACGACCGCCTGCACGCCACGTGGCCAGAGGATGCCGCCGAGCACGACGGGGTGGACGCCGCCGGGGTGCGTCGCCAGGTAGACGACGAGCTCGACCGCGATCACGGCTCGCCCCTCCTCCATCGGCGAGGGGCCGACGACCTCGGCGGGGCCGAGGATCCGCACCTCGACCGAGGGTGTCCCGGTGACCGGTTCCGGCTCGTCGGCGAGCGGCTCGCCCTCCAGCCGCTCGGTCGCCAGGAACAGATCGATCAGTGCCCGGTACTGCCGCCGTGGCAGCAGTTGCGCGGCCACGTCGAACCCGAGCGCGTCCACCCTGGCGCGGCCCTCCTCGGTGATCGTCCAGTTCCAGGTGGCGTGCGGCACGTCACCCGCGATGACGTACCCGGCGGCGGTCCTGACGCCCTTCCTGGCGAGCAGCGCCAGGCGGCGGCCTTCCTCCTCGGTGGGAGCGATCGCGGACAGCAGGTAGTGCGGGGTGCAGACCGGGTCGGCGGCGCGTCCGTGGATCCTGCCGGTGAGCACCCCGCCTCGGTTACCGCCGTCTTTGCCCGACGCCTCCAGCTCGGGCAGGATCTCCGCCAGGCCGCCCACGTACCTGATCCGGTCGGGGGCGATCACGGTCAGTTCCTCGCCGAAGCCGACCAGCGTGACGCGCATCCGGTCCGACCAGCGGTTGGTCGCCAGCTCCACGGCGAGCGCCGCCAGAGCCGCGGTGGCCTGGGCGCCCCCGATGCTGATCGGACCGTGGGCGGCCTCCAGGTCGACGAGCACCCTGCCCTCACCGCTGGAACCGAGCGAGACCAGCCCCGGGTACGGCGCGGGCGCGTCGGCGAGTGCCTGCTCGTCGAGCATCCGGCCCTCGTGCGCGGGAAGCCGCCAGACCTGGCCTCCGTCATGGGCACTCCAGGGCGCGGGCGCGTCGGGGTCCGGCGGGTGGATCCACAGGTCGAGGGTCTGCGGCGACAGGTGGGCCGCGTAGACCGTGGGCGGGACGCGGTTCTGGGCGGCGAGGGACCTGCCCAGCAGCCGGAGCCCGACGTCGAGCATCCGGCTGCCCGGCGCGTCCGCGCCGAGCCTGAGCGCCAGCTCGGCCTGGGCGGCGTCGTCCCTCGGCCGGGTGATCCGGCGCCCGAACGCCCGGTGCCAGAGCTGCCGCCTGCGCTTACGGCCGAGCGCCAGCAGCAGCCCGGCCGCGGCCAGCGAGGCCCCGGCCAGATAGTCGAGCATCTCCAGCCCGGTGTTCTGCCCGTTCTCCGCGGGCCCCGCCACCGCCGCTCCCGGGTCCGCCGCACCGGAATTCCGCCGCTCGGGCGCGTTGGTGCCGGGCGCGGTGGTGGCCGCCGTGCTGGCCGCCGTGTCCGGGCCGCGCTCGGCGGTCGCCCTGGGGACGGGCACCTGGCGCGGGTCGTGCGAGGCGCCGCGCTCGGCGGCGTCGGGACGGCGCTCGGCCGTGTCGTGGCGCACGTTCTCCCGTGCCTGGTCCGCGCCCTCGCCGGGAGTGGAGATCTCGGGTACGGGCTCCGCCGGGAGGTCCGCACCGCCCGGAGTGAAGGTCTGGGTCCGACCGTCCAGCTCGGCGGGCTTGCCGGGGTGGTCCTTGAGGGTGTCGTCGCGCGGCTGGGACGCCGGGACGATGTGCACGTTGCGCGCGTCGTCCGGCATGTCCAGCACCCAGCCGGGCCTGATCAGGTCGGCCATCCGCAGGCGGCTGCCGTCCGGCTGCTCCCTGTGCTGGTTGAGCCGGTAGATCTCCGGATACCGCCGCCCGTCACCGAGGCACTTCTCCGCGATCTCCCACAGGCTCTCGTGGTGACGGCCGTGCGGCGGCTGCACCACGTAGACCTTCTTGGCCTTCTGCACCGGCGCCAACTCCACCCGCTCGGCGTCCGCCGCGGCCGACGCCGCCGACAGCCCGGTCGAGACGATGGCCGAGGAGGTCGCGGGTGGCAGGCTGGTCAGCTTCGCGATCGGCAGGGCCACCGCCGAGACGGTGAACAGCAGCATGGCCGCCGAGACCAGCCGGTTGGCGAACATCTGTGTGCCCCCGGAGAACGGCACCCGGGCCGGCATCCCCACCCGGCGCACTCCGGCGTAGATCTCGACCAGCACGCAGACCACCATCTGCAGCCAGGCGAGCCAGACCAGCAGCACGAGGATCGCCACGATCGTGCTCGTGCCCACCTGGCTGGTCAGCAGGTCGAGGTCGCGCAGCTCGGGCGGGAGCGGCGGCCCGGCCAGCCGGAACAGGGCGTAGGGGACCCCCGCGATGAGCGCGACCAGGACGGCCAGCGCGCCAAGGCCCGCCAGCAGGTCTCCCGGTGTGCGCCTGTCCTTGATACGCACGGGCTGTCGCGTGGGCATTCGTCTCCCTCCCCGTCCAGATTCGTCGTCGGTCAACCGGTGGGCCAGCGATTCACGGCAATTGGTCTGTCCCGATGTCCGGCCCCGCCGCGGCCAGGGCCTCCATGTCCGAGCCGGGGAAGCCGAACGCGGCCAGGAAGAACGCCTTCCAGCCGACGGAGACGTTCACGGTGACCTCGGCCTGGGCGCCACCGAGCTCGCATCGGGTGAGCCGGACGTCGCCGGCGCCGTGCGCGGAGACGATCTCCTCGGCCTTCGCGCAGACCTCCCCCTCTCCCAGCAGCCGGGCCTGGCCGGTGGCGCGCAGGTGCTCGACGTCGATCTGGTCCGCGGCGGCCCTGGCGGCCTGCTCGGCGATGTCGGCGGCCCGCAGCCGGGCGTTGATGGCGGCCCCGCCGTCCACGAGCAGCCCGGCCAGCAGGAACACCACCACCGAGAAGATCACCGTGAAGATCGACATCGACCCCCGCTCACCGTGGCGTCCTCTCCCGGCGCCCGAACACGCCGGACCGGGAAGGCCCCGGCACCGCGAGGGTGGGTTCACGAGGTTCACTCGACTCTCCGGAACTGTTCCAGCGGGACCACCGAGTCGCCCCTCATCTCCTTGGCGGCGCCGAAGCCGAGGAACTCCAGATCCAGGGAGCAGGTCACCTGGGCGTGGACCCGGCCGCCCTCCTTCCAGTCCGTGCCGGCCAGGCTGACCTCGGGCTCGCACTCGCCGGACAGCGCGGCACGGGCCACCTCGGCCGCGGCGTCCTCGGCCTCGGCCAGCGTGCGCTCGACGGAGGCGGCCCTGGCCGCGTCCCTGGCGGCGCCGTTGACCTCGCCCTGTGCTTCCACCACCCTTCCCGCGCCGACCAGGAACAGCAGGAAGAGCAGGAAGACCGGGGCCAGCAGCACCGTCTCGGCGCTGAGCGACCCTCGATCGTTCCCCACCGCGGGGATCAGTCGGCTAACTGGCATCCTTCGCTTCCGTCGTCGGGCCGGAAACACTCGACGGGACCGCCGAAGCGCGCGGTGACCGTGAACGTGGTGGAGGGCAGCAGCGGGACGACCTGGACCGCCGAGGCGGTCACTTCGACACCCCGCTGGTCGCCCTCCGCCCAGGCGGTGACCGTGGCGCCCTCCAGGAGCTTCGGGCCGACGGTCCGGATCACCTCCCGGGCGCGGGACTCGGCGTCCTGCTGCCAGGACTCGGTGTCGACCCGGGCCAGCCGCGCCCCCTCCCTGGCCGCGGCGTCGGCGATCTGGCGTCCGTGGAACCAGAGGGCGGACTGCACGATGAGCAGGATGACGACCAGCACCACCGGCATGATGATCGCCAACTCGATCACGGTGGCGCCGCGTTCACCGTCCCGGCCACCGGCCCGGCCTCGTCGGCGCGCGGCCGGACGCGCACCGTGCCCGGTGGCGCCGCGTTCGTCACCCCGGCCGCCGTCCCGGCCTGGCCTGGCCCCCCCGTTCCCGGGGCGGCCCCGCTCACGGTCACGGGTCTCCAAGGTCGCCGCCCCCGCCGCCCCCGCCGCCGAACTGGCTGGAGATCTCCGCCTGCTTCCCCTCGACGAGGGTCTTGATGAGCGTGGCGAGGCCGAGCGCCACCCCGGCGATGATGGCCGTGATGATGACCCATTCGACGGCGGAGGCCCCCCTGGTGGGGGCGTTGCGCGCCCTTTCGATCCGGACGCTCAGAACGGCGGTCGCGTAAGTGATCCACGGATGGCTCAGCATGGTCAGGACCCCAACATCTTCATAGCGGCCGGAAAACTTAGAAAGATCACGAAACCCGCGCAGAGCAGCAGCTGGGCGACGAGCATCGACTGGGAACGCTCGCCCGCCTGCCCCTCGATCTCGGCCAGCTCGCGGCGGCGCATGGTCGCGGCACGGGCGGTGAGGGACGAGCGGACCTTGGCGCCGTCGTCGGCGACCAGGCCGAGCGCCGCGGACAGGTCGCGCAGCTCGTCCACGTTGATCTCGTCGCCGAGCTGGCCGAGGGCCTGCCAGGGGGTGATGCCGACGATCCTGGCGTTGCCGAGCGCCTCGCGGATGCGGGACATCGCCCAGTTGGCGCCTTCCTCGTCGGGGCCGGGGCTGCCCACCGAGACCGCCATCATCAGCGCCTCGGGCACCCCGCGCCCGCCCGCCAGGTTCATCGCGACGAGGTCCAGGAAGGAGCCGACGACGTGCCGGAAGTCGCGGCGCATCCGCGCGGCGTCCCGCTTGACCTGCAGGTCCGGCAGGACGAAGAAGACCCCGGCGACCACGAGCGCCGCCCAGAGCGGGACGGTGAGGGAGACGCCCCAGTCCATCAGCACCAGCCAGCCGACCAGCAGCGGGAAGGCCAGCAGCCCGGAGACCGCCAGCAGCACCTTGGTGGCCAGGAAACCCTCGAACGACCTGCCGAGCAGCGCCAGGTCGGCCCTGGCGGAGCGCGCCTCCCAGCCCCTGGCCGCGTAGAAGCGGGCCATCCGCTCCCCCAGGCCGCGCCGCAGGACGCTGACCTCCTCGTCGGGCAGGATGAGCCGGGCGCGAGGCGCGTCGGTGCCCTCGCGGGCCGCGTCGAGCGCCAGCAGCCGCGTCACCAGTCCCGGGCGGGCCGGGAACAGCGCCCGGAACAACAGGAACAGGCCCATCCCGAGCACGGAGCCCGCCAGCAGTGCCTCAGTCATCGGACACCTCACCCCCGGAGGGCAGGCCCAGCAGGCGGGCGGGCTTGTCGAAGCGGGCCAGGCGGCGCATCCAGGCGAACCCCGCGCCGAACAGCCCGGCGACCACCACGAGCACGGCCTGGCCGAGCGCGTTGTCGTACTCCTCGACGTAGGAGGGGTTGAACACCACGAGCATGACGGCGAAGGCGATGGCCGTGCCGACCACGATCTGCACGCTCCGCCGGGTGGAGCGGCGCTCGGCCTCGACCCGGCGGCGCATGTCGAGCTCCTCGCGGGCGGAGACGGCCAGCGCGCCGAGCACGTCGCGCAGACCGGGGCCGCGCAGCTTGGAGTTGAGGATGAGGGCGGCCACGACCAGGTCGGCGGAGGGGTCGTCGAGCTCGTCGGCGAAGCGCCGCAGCGCGTCGGGCAGCGCCATCCTGGTGTGCAGGCGGTCGACCATCGACCGCAGGTGCGGGCGGAGCGTGGGGGCCGCCGCCCGGATCGAGGACGGGATCGCCTGCTCCAGCCCGGCCGCTCCGGCGATGGTGTCGCGGAGCGACTCGGTCCAGGCGGCCAGGGCCTCCAGCCTGCGCATCGCGGTCCGCTCCTCGGCGGCTCCGCCGGACAGGCCCCGCCAGGCCAGGGCGAGGAGCACGGCTCCGACCGCCATGACCGGCCACCCGGTCACCACCAGCACGACCACCCCGACGATGGCCCCCACCGCGGTACGGGTGGACAGGGCGCGGACGAACTCGCGCCTGCCCGCCTTCCTGCCGGGGGACGACGGGCGGGGGCGCACCCCGTACAGCGCGACGACGAGCAGGAACAGCCCCGCGCCGATCGCGATGCCGGCCAGCATCACCAGCGGGTCGAACAGGCCCGGAGGCAGGGAGGTCATGTCCAGCCTCCCGGGTCGTAGCCGAAGTGGGCGAGCTCCTCCAGGCAGGACAGCGGCGCGTGCGGCACGACCCGGCCGTCGGGCGCCATGGCGAACACCTCCGAGGAGAGCACCCTGCCGTCCACCCCGGCCACCTCGCGCACGCTCGACACGAAGCGCCGCAGCCTGCCTCCCACCGCGTAGTCGTTGCGCTTCTCGATGAACACCACGAAGTCGATCGCGCCCGCGATGAGCATGTGGGTGGCCTCGATCGGCAGACGCTCGGTGGCCTGGAGCGCGTAGGTCGCGATGCGGTTGAAGACCTCCATCGAGGAGTTGGCGTGAATCGTCGACAGCGAGCCGTCGTTGCCCTGGGTCATCGCGTTGAGCATGGTGACGATCTCGTCGCCGAGGACCTCTCCGACGATCACCCTGGACGGGTTCATCCGCAGGGAGCGGCGGACCAGTTCCGCCATGGTGATCTCGCCCTGGCCCTCGGAGTTGGGCAGCCTCTGCTCGAAGGCGACCACGTTGGGGTGGAGTTCCGGAAATTGGTCGAGGCCGAGTTCGAGGGCGCGCTCGACGGTGATGAGCCGCTCGGAAGGCGGGATCTCGTTGGCCAGGGCGCGCAGCAGTGTCGTTTTCCCGGCGTTGGTCGAGCCCGAGATCATGATGTTCTTCCTGGCCGCCACCGCCGCCGCCAGGAACCGCCCCAGCTCCGGGGTCAGGCTGCCGTTTCCCACCAGGTCGCTGAGGAAGACCTTGCCCAGCCGGGAGCGGCGGATGGAGATGGACGGGCGGACCGTCACGTCCATCACGGCCGAGAGCCGGGAGCCGTCGGGAAGGCGCAGGTCGAGCTGGGGGTTGGCGGTGTCGAACGGCCTGCTGGACAGGCCGCTGTAGGCGGCGAGGATCTGGATCAGCTCGACCAGTTCCTCGTCGGACTCGGCCACCGGCTCACGCATGATCTCCTGGCCGTCGGCGTAGCCGACGAACACCCGGTCGCAGCCGTTGATGTCGATGTTCTCGACCTCGGGGTCGTCCAGCAGGGGTTGGAGGCGGCCGACGCCGAACAGGGCCGCGTGAATCCCCGCGGCCAGCGCCTCCTCCTCCTCGGCGGTGGGCGGGGTCCTGCCGACACCGATCTCGCCGCGGGCGAACTCCTCCAGGATCTGGGCGATCAGCGCGCGGGCGAACTGGCGCTCGTCCTCACCGGTCATCGGCTGCAGGCCGCTGGCCTGGTCCAGGCGGCGTTGGTGGGCCAGCCTGTCTCCGACGTCCTGCCGGAAGCGCTTGACCAGCGTGTGGTCGATGGTCACGGCCTGGCCCCGCTCGACGGCTCGACGGGCATGCCCATCACCGGCTCGGGAGCGCTGACCTGTGCGGCGAGGCGGCCGCCCAGCTCCCGGGCGGTGCGGATCAGCAGGGAGCGGTCCAGGCGCCCACCCCACTGGCCGCGCAGCAGCTCCGCGCCCTTGGGGTCGTGCGCGAGCCCGCTCACGAAGGCGAGGTTCCTGCCGGTGCCCACGACGATCCGGCGGACCTCCTCGATCGTCGTGCGGTACTGCCGGGGGTCGGCGATCACGAC
Organism: Streptosporangium sp. NPDC049644; assembly: GCF_040675205.1. Lineage (NCBI taxonomy): Bacteria > Bacillati > Actinomycetota > Actinomycetes > Streptosporangiales > Streptosporangiaceae > Streptosporangium > Streptosporangium sp. NPDC049644. Next base: position 20,183 of record NZ_JBFAOJ010000047.1, read on the forward strand.
CACGCCCACCTGCGGCTCGCGAGGCATGATCTGCAGACGTTCCCGCAGGTGGGCGACGTGGTCCAGGCTCGCCCTGGTGAACAGCACCACCAGCGAGGCCTCCGCGGTCAGCTCGGCCAGCTGGGGGTGGCCGCCGAGGCGTCCGCAGTCGGCCAGCACGTCGGCGCCGGGCATCGTGGCCAGTGCCCGGCCGAGCGGCCCCCAGAGCCAGGTCAGCCCGGCCGCCTGCTCGCCGTGGGTCAGTCCCGCCAGTATGTCCAGGCCACCGATGATCTTCTGGGTGTGCTCGTGGATCTGTTCCGGGTGCAGCCCGCGCCGGGCCGTGGCCCCCAGGGTGAGCAGGCCCCTGGCCGGGTTGAGCACGCCGCCGTCGGCCGCGGGCAGGCGGTAGGCGAGATCGCCGCCCGCCGGGTCGCACTCCGCGAGCAGCACCGGACGCGGCCAGATCGCGCCGAGCGCGGTGGCCGCCGTGGTCACCCCGGGTGCGCCCTTGTCCGCGGCCAGCACGATGAGCGCCACGTCAGCGCGCTCCCGGCAGCTCGGCGAGCGCGATCTCACCGGTGGAGGCGTACGCGACGACCTCCGGCGAGATGGAACTGTCCACGATGATGGTGACCAGGCCGTTCGCGCCGCTCCTGCCGGGCGTGCCGATCTGGTGGACCAGGGCGCTCTGCGCCAGCACCCGCCGCTCCTGGCCGGCGCCGCCGCCCCTGCTCGGCACGTAGACGACCTGGACCCGGTCTCCGCGCTCCAGGGTGCCCGGTGACTGTCCGGGTTTGAGGGCGAGACCGACCTGGGCCTTGCCGGGGCCCAGTTCCCTGCTGGCGGAGACCACCATCTCGCGGGTCAGGAGCGTTCCGGGGATGAGGGTGACGCGGGCGAAGTTCTCCGCGACGCGGGCGCGCTGGGACCAGGCCACGTAGCCGATGCCGGTGTCGGCGATCTGGACCTCCTTGAGCATCGCCTCGGTGAACTGCTGGCCCGCACCGATCTGCTGGGAGACGGCGATCGCCGAGACGCGGTCGCCGCTGCGCAGCACGAGCAGGGTGGTGGCGAGGGCGCCGCCCAGGATGAGGAGGACGGCGAGGGCGGCGAGGGCTGGTTTGCGCTCGCGTGGGGGCACGGGAAGCTTGCGCGACGCCGGCCCGGACAGGGTGCCCGCCGACGACTGGCGCTCGGCGTTCACCGGGACACGGCCCGTTGGCTTCTCACTGGTCCTCATGGGTAGGGGGACTCCCAGAGTGATCATAAATATGGGGACTACTGGTTGAATTTACGCCATTATGCGCACCATGCCGACGGGCTGCCGGACAAAAACCAGAACCCATGCTCGTTTGATAGGAACACGTCTGTCAACGCCGCTTCAGAAGAAAGTGACGGTTTCGCTAGATGACGGAACACTTATCCGGGTGATATGGACGGTAATTAACTCTTGCACCAATCGTCACAGCATTTACCTCCGTCATTACCGCGCCCCGTCGCCCTTCTCCGCTCACGGGTGTGTGCCCTCCTTACCCCTGAACCTGTTCAAAATGTGGCACCCTGGAGATATGGCCACATCATCCGGGCGTGACGCCTCGGGCGGGGGACGCGTCAGGCTCCTTTTCCGCGCGGCGGCCGGGCGAATGCGCCGTCGCGGGGTCGAACGCCTCACCGCCGCCCCCGCGACGGAGCGAATGACCGAGCGAATGATCGAGGGGCTGCACCGCGCGGCCGTCGGGCTGGCCGAGGTGACCTCCGAGGTCAGCGCGTACGCCGGGCTGCTGGAGGAGAAGACGGGCGAGCTTCGGGCCCGAGCCTCGGCCCGCCGTTCCGCCGGTTCTCCGAACAGGTTTTCCACAGCTCCGCACCTCGGGCAGGCCGGCACCCACGAGGCGATAAATCACCAAATATCCCCATAAATCGGTATAAACAGTCGCTACCTATGGAGAGTTATCCACAGGCTGGGATGTTTTCCACATACCGGGTCGCGGGCCATGAGATTGCCGCGAACACCCTCTCCGACCCCGTTTTCCCTCTGTACGGTGGCCCCGGGGGCCTGACCCGAGGAGAGCGTCGATGCGGATCATGCTCACCGTGCTCAGCGAGCACGCCGACCGCGATGTCGTGGTCGAGGGCGACGAGACGACCACGGTGGCACGGCTCGCCGAGTCACTCGCGGGCCAGGGCGGCGAGCGCCCGAGCAACGTGGTGCGGCTGACGCGCAGCAAGGCCCCGTACGGGCTGGGCCGTGACGCGGCCGGGGCCGAGCCCCCGGCGCTCTGGCTGGACGGACGCCCCCTCGACCCCGACGCCCCCGCGCTCGGCCTGCTCCGCGACGGCGACCTGGTCACCCTCGACCGCTCGCTCGCCCTGGCCACCCTCGCCGAGGAGCCCGGCGGGATCGTGGAGATCCGGGTGATCGGCGGGCCCGCCGCCGGGTCGGTGCACCGCCTCAGCCTGGGCGTGCACACCATCGGCTCCGACCCCGCCTGCTCGGTGGCCGTGTCCGACCCCCGGCTGCCCGCGCTGGCCGCCGTGGTGCGGCTCACCCCGGACGCCATCACGGTGGAGCCGGGGAACCCCGGGGGCGGGGCCGGGGCCCTGCTCGACCGCGAACGGCTGGAAGGTCCGCTGCCCTGGCCCGAGCACGCCCTGCTGAGCTGCGGTGGCAGCGTGCTGACCCTCAAGGCGGTGGAGCCGCCCGACGCGCACCTGGACGCGCAGCCGGACGGCGGCCTGGCCTACAACCGGCCGCCCAGGTTCCGCCCGCCGGGCGGCGCGCGGCGTTTCGAGGTGCCGGCCGAGCCCAGGCGGGCCGAGACCATGCGGCTGCAGCTGCTGACCGCCTTCCTGCCCGCGGCGCTGGGACTCGGCATGGCCTGGGCACTGCAGACCTGGTACTTCCTGCTGTTCGCGCTGATGACACCGCTGATCATGATCGGCCAGTGGTGGAGCGACCGGCGGCACGGCCGCAAGCAGTACCGCCGGCAACTCAAGGAGTACCGGGAGCGGCTGAAGGTCTTCGAGGCGACCGTGGAGCGCGCCCGCGCCGACGACGAGACCGCCCGCCGCGCCGCCGCGCCCGACCCCGCCGAGGTACTGCTCACCGTGACGGGCCCCCGGCGGCGGCTCTGGGAGCGGCGCGACCACGACCCCGACGCGCTGCGGCTCCGGGTCGGCCTCGCCGACCTGGCCGCCGACCTGGAGTTCACCCCCGAGCGCTCCGCGCCGGCCGACACCCCGATGCCCGACCCGCCCACCTGCCAGGCGGTGCCGGTGGCGCTCGCCATGCGCCGCCTGGGCGTCGCCGGTCTGACCGGGCCCAGGGAGACGACGGCCGGGCTGGCGCGCTGGCTGGTCGGCCAGGCCGCCGCCCTGCACAGCCCGCGCGACCTGGCGATCGTCGTGCTCTCCGCGCACGGTGACAGCGAGGAGCGGTGGAGCTGGGTACGGTGGCTGCCGCACTGCGCCCCGCGCGGCGGCGAGGACTGCGTGGCCCTGGTCGGCGCCGACCCCGAGGCCGCGGCCCGCAGGGTGAGCGAGCTGGCCGCGCTGATCGACGAGCGCCTCGGCGACGACGCCGCCGCGGGGTCCGCGGCCAGGCTCGGCCGCGTACCGGCAGGCTGGGGCGACCTGGGCGGGGGCGGCGGGTCCGAACAGCCGTACGCCGCCCCCGTCTACGACGAACGCCCCTACGACGTGCTGGTGGTGCTCGACGGCGCGCAGGTGCTGCGCGCGCTGCCGGGCATGCCCCAGGTGCTGCGCCAGGGACCACGCGCGGGCGTCTACACCCTGGCGGTGGACGGCGACCAGCGGCTGCTGCCCGAGGAGTGCGCCACCGTCGCCGCCATGGAGACCGACGGCACCGTGCGGCTGCGCGGCGGTGGCCTGGACGACCTCGGCGAGATCCTGGCCGACCAGGTGACGGCCGCCTGGTGCGACCGGCTGGCCCGCTCGCTGGCGCCGATCCGCGACGTCAGCCGCGACGACGCCGGCCTCGCCCTGCCGGGCTCCGCGCGGCTGCTCGACCTGCTGGAGCTGCCGTCGGTCTCCGGTGCGGCCCTGGCCGAGCGCTGGGGCCGGGCGACCGAGGCCGTGGTGGGGGTGGGCCCCGAGGGGCCGTTCTCGGTCGACCTGCGCAGGGACGGACCGCACGCGCTCATCGCGGGCACCACCGGTGCGGGCAAGTCGGAGCTGCTGCAGACCCTGATCTGCTCGCTGGCGGTGGCCAACAGGCCGGACGAGATGACGTTCGTGCTGATCGACTACAAGGGCGGCGCCGCGTTCAAGGAGTGCGTGCGGCTGCCGCACACGGTGGGCATGGTCAGCGACCTCGACGGCCACCTGACCCAGCGGGCCCTGGCCTCCCTGGCCGCCGAGATCCGCCGCCGTGAGCGCCTGCTGCTGACCGTGGGAGCGAAGGACATCGAGGACTACCACGAGCTGCGCGACGCCCGCACGGCCCGTGCCTCCCGGGACCTGCTCGTCGCCGGGAGCGGCGCGCCGGTCAGGCCGCTGCGCGGGCGCGCCGAGCCTCCGGCCCCGCTGCCCCGGCTGGTGCTGGTCATCGACGAGTTCGCGGCCATGGTCAGCGAGCTGCCCGACTTCATGACCGGGCTGGTCGACATCGCCAGGCGGGGACGCTCGCTCGGCATCCACCTCATTCTCGCCACCCAGCGCCCCGGCGGGGTGGTGACCGCCGACATACAGGCCAACACGTCCCTGCGGATCGCGCTGCGGGTCACCGAGGCCACCGAGTCCGCCGACGTCATCGACCGCCCGGACGCCGCGTACATCCCCAAGTCCGCTCCCGGCCGGTGCTATGTGAAGTCGGGCGCGGGCGCGGCGACGGCGGTGCAGACCGCGCGGATCGGCGGACGGAGCCCCGGTGTCTCGGGCGGCGAGGCCAGGGTGCGGGTGACGGAGGTGGGCTGGCAGGCGCTGGGCCGCCCCAGGCCGACGCGCGCGGGGGTCGAGGGAGGCCACGTCACCGACCTGTCGGTACTCGCCGACGCGCTCGTCGAGGCGGCCCGCGTCGCCGGAGTCGCGGAGCAGCCGAGTCCCTGGCTCGAACCGCTCCCCGAGCTCACGGTCGTCCCCGGCCTCTCCACACCGTCCACCGGCCTGCCCTACCGGACGGGGGCCGAGGAGGTGCCGCCGCTGGCCTTCGGGGTCACCGACATGCCCTGGGCGCAGGACCGGCGGGCACTGGCGCTCGACCTCGCGGGCGGGGGGCACCTGCTCATCGCGGGCGCCTCGCGGAGCGGGCGGTCCACGGCGCTGCGCACGCTCGCGGGGGCGATCGCCGGCCGGACCTCCCCCGACGACGTGCACGTGCACGCGATCGACTGCGGCTCGGGGGCGCTGCTGCCCCTGATGGCGATGCCGCACTGCGGCGCCGTGGTGACGCGCGACCAGCTCGACCGGGTGGAGCGGCTGCTGGCCAGGCTCCGCGCGGAGGTGGGGCGGCGCCAGCAACTCCTCGCCGAGGCCGGGTACGCCTCGCTGGCCGAGCTGCGCGCCGGCACGGACGGCCCCCGGCTGCCGTGGCTGGTCCTGATGCTCGACCGGTGGGAGGGATTCGTCGCCGCGTTCGAGGGCTATGACTACGGGCGGCTGATCGATTCGCTGATGCAGCTGCTGCGGGAGGGACCCGCGGTCGGACTGCGGGCCGTGGTGACCGGTGACAGGTCCGTGCTGCTCGGGCAGATCTCCACGGTCTTCGACGACCGGCTGATCCTGCGGCTGGCCGACCCGTCCGACTACGGCCTGGCCGGGTTGCCGGTCAAGGACCTGCCCACGACCCTCGCGCCGGGCCGCGCACTGTCCACCGGCGAGTACGGCACGACCGAGAGCCAGATCGCGCTGCTCTGCGACGACCCCTCGGGACCGGCGCAGGTCGCCGCGCTCCAGGCGCTGGCCCGGTCGGCGCCGGAGATCACCGCCGACCCGCCGCTGCGGGTGGACGCGCTGCCGATGCGCGTCACCGCGGCGCAGGTCCTGGATCTGGTGCCCTCCTTCCGGCCGCCGTCGCCGCTGTGGGCGCTGTTCGGCGCCGGGGGCGACTCGCTGGCCCCGCTCGGCGTCGACCTGCTGGCCCACGGCCCCGGCGCGGTCGTCGCGGGGCCGCCCAGGTCCGGCAGGTCCACGGCACTGCTGACCGCCACCCACTCCCTGCTCGCCCAGGGCACCCCCACGGTCCTGGTGACTCCCCGGCGCAGCCCGCTGTGCACGCTGGTGGACACCCCCGGCGTGCTGGCCGTGCTGGACGCGAACGGTGACCTGCACGAGGCCGTCACGGGACAGGACCGCTACGTCGTGATCGTCGACGACGCCGAGCTGATCTCCCCGGACTCTCCCCTGGGCACCGCGCTCGAACAGGTGCTCCGGAGCGGCAGGGACGGCGAGCACGGCATGATCATCGGTGGTACCACGGGCGACCTGACCACCGCCTACCGAGGTTTCGCGGCCGAGACCCGCAAGGGGCGCACCGGCCTGCTGCTCTCGGTCCAGAGCCCCGCCGACGGCGATCTGTTCACGGTCCGGCTGCCCCGAGGCGCGGTCGGCGGCCCCCCGGGGCGCGGCCTGCTGGTGACCCTGGGCTCGGTGACCCCCATCCAGGCGGCCGTCACATGAGAATGCCCCGGTCCTTCAAGAACCGGGGCATTTCGGCGGGCCGTTTCCTATCGCGTGGCGGACTCGATATTGCCGCGGTAGGTGTTGATCACCCGAGAAGCCTCGCCGAGCTCCTCGGACATGCGCTGGAAAGCGGCGCGATAGTTCTGCCAGGCCTCGCTGAAACGCTGGGCGCCGGGCCCCGTCCAGGCGGTTCCGACCTTCGCCGCCTCCCTGTCAAGGGCAGCCACGGTTGCTCTGACCTGGTCGGCCTGCTGGGTGAACTGGGTGGCCATCTGCTGCATTTCCGCGGGGTTGCCGCCGAGCAAGTTCTGGCTCATGCCAGTCTCCTTCGGATCGGTGTCGGGGGTTGGTCACCAAACGAAATCACGATAGGCGTACGGATCACAGGGGTATCCGGGATATACCGAGCGGCTATGGACGTTCCCTTCGCCGCTGAGAGACTAACGTTCTTCATTGTCTTGATTTTTAGTGATTCAAGGAGATATGGGCAGTGCGTGAGATTGTGGTGACGGGCGGAGGCACCGGAATCGGCTACGCCATCGCGGCGGCGTTCGCCGCGCAGGGCGACCGGGTGACCGTCACCGGGCGGCGCGAGCAGGTGCTCAAGGAGGCGGCCGACCGGCTGGGCGTCTCGTACGTGGCGTTCAACGCGGCCAACCCAGTGGCGGTGGGCGAGGCGCTGGAGCGGCTGCCCGCGCGGGTGGACGTGCTGGTCAACAACGCGGGCGGGAACACCAACCTGGACCGCGTACCGTCCGGCGACGACCTGATGGACGTGGCGGAGGGCTGGTGGGCCAACCTCAACGCCAACCTGATGTCGGCCGTACTGGTCACCAGCGCGCTCGTCCCGCGTCTCGCCGAGGGCGGCCGGATCATCACGATCGGTTCCATCGCGGCCAGGGGCACCGGTTCCGGCTCGTACGGCGCGGCCAAGGCGGCCGTGGAGGCGTGGACCGCCGACCTGGCCGCCGAGCTGGGGCCGCGGGGCGTCACCGCCAACGTGGTCTCCCCCGGCCTGATCGTGGACACCGAGTTCTTCCGGGGCCGTCTCACCGAGGAGGGGGTGCGCCGCAGGGTCGAGGGCACCAGGAACGGCAGGGCCGGGACCCCGGACGACGTCGCCGAGACCGTGCGGTTCGTCGCCTCCGCCGAGGCGCGCCACGTGACCGGGCAGGTCCTGCACGTCAACGGCGGCGCGTACCTGGGCAGGTAGGACCCCCCTCCGCTCCGCCATCAGGCGCCGCTTACACTCCGTTGGAGGCCCGCCAGCCCCCTGTTCGCACGTCCGAAGGGAACGACGTCGGTGCATAAGGTCTTGATCGCCAACCGTGGTGAGATCGCGGTTCGAATCGCCCGCGCGTGCAAGGACTCCGGGTTGGCCAGTGTCGCCGTCTACTCCGACCAGGACCTGGACGCGCTCCATGTCCGGGTCGCGGACGAGGCGCACGCCCTTGGTGGCCAGACACCCGCGGAGACCTACCTCGACATCACCAAGCTGCTGCGGGTCGCCGCGGAGACCGGGGCGGACGCCGTACACCCCGGCTACGGTTTCCTGGCCGAGAACGCCGGCTTCGCCCAGGCGGTCATCGACGCCGGCCTGACCTGGATCGGCCCGCCGCCGGCCGCGATCATCGCGCTCGGTGACAAGGTGCAGGCCCGCCACATCGCGCAGAAGGTCGGCGCGCCGCTCGTGGCCGGCACCAAGGATCCGGTCTCCGGAAGCGAGGAGGTCGTCGCCTTCGCCGCCGAGCACGGCCTGCCGATCGCGATCAAGGCCGCCTACGGAGGCGGCGGGCGCGGGCTGAAGGTGGCGCGCACCGCGGAGGAGATCCCCGAGCTGTACGACAGCGCGGTCCGCGAGGCGGTCACCGCGTTCGGCAGGGGCGAGTGCTTCGTCGAGCGCTACCTGGACCGTCCCCGGCACGTGGAGACCCAGTGCCTGGCCGACACCCACGGCAACGTGGTCGTGGTGTCCACCCGTGACTGCTCGCTGCAGCGCCGCCACCAGAAACTGATCGAGGAGGCGCCCGCCCCCTTCCTGACCCCCGAGCAGCTCGACCTGCTCTACACCAGCTCCAAGGCGATCCTGCGCGAGGCGGGCTACGTCGGGGCCGGTACCTGCGAGTTCCTGGTGGGCCAGGACGGCACGATCTCCTTCCTGGAGGTCAACACCCGGCTGCAGGTCGAGCACCCGGTCACCGAGGAGGTGGCCGGCGTCGACCTGGTACGCGAGATGTTCCGCGTCGCCGACGGCGAGGAGCTGGGATACGGCGACCCCGTGCTGCGCGGCCACTCGATCGAGTTCCGGATCAACGCCGAGGACGCCGGGCGCGGCTTCCTGCCCGCCCCCGGCACGATCACGCGGATGAGCGCCCCCTCCGGTCCCGGGGTGCGCCTGGACTCCGGCTACGAGACCGGCATGACCGTCCCGCAGTCCTTCGACTCCCTGGTCGCCAAGCTGATCGTGACCGGAGCCGACAGGAGGCAGGCCCTGGAGCGCTCGCGCCGGGCGCTGGCCGAGTTCGAGATCGACGGCATGCCGACCGTGCTGCCCTTCCACCGTGCCGTGGTGTCCGATCCCGCGTTCACCGGCGCGCCCTTCTCGGTGCACACCCGGTGGATCGAGACCGAGTTCGACAACACGATCGCGCCGCACGCGGGAGAGCACGGCGAGGCCGAGGAGCCGGGCGAGCGGCAGCGGATCACCGTCGAGGTGGCCGGCAAGCGGCTGGAGGTGGTGCTCCCCGCGGGGTTCGCCGCCGGGAATCCCGGCTCGGGCGGCGCGACGTCGAAGGCACCGCGCCGCGGCGGCGGCGGGGTGGCCAAGAAGGCCGCGAGCGGCGACTCGCTGGTCAGCCCGATGCAGGGCACGATCGTCAAGGTCGTCGCCGCCGACGGCGACACCGTCGCGGCCGGTGACACGATCGTCGTGCTGGAGGCGATGAAGATGGAGCAGCCGCTCGCCGCGCACAAGGCCGGCACCATCACCGGACTGGCGGCGCAGGTCGGCCAGACCGTCACCTCGGGTGCCACGATCTGCGAGATCAAGGACGTCTGAGTTCCCGCCCGGCGCGGTGTACGCCCACGTTCACCGGCGCCCCGGGGATCCGGTGGAGATCCACGGACATCGCGCCGGGGCCGGGCTCCCGGGGTGCCCCGAAAGCCCCGGCCACGCTCGCCCGAGCTCTCGGGTGCGCGGGTCCACGCGGGCCGTGGCGCGACGATCACACACGGATGCCCCGGTAGACGCCTGACCCGGTTCGGAAAAGGATACGGTCGGGATGTAGGAACTCTGACGTCCACTCATTCGTCTTCAGGACGAAGGAGGCTTTCTGCCGTGACCACGATTAGAACCGCGCCAGGCCGTTTCGGTGCCATGCTCATGGCACTGTTCGCCGGGCTGCTGGCCGTTTTCATGCTCGCCCCGGCGGCCCACGCCGCGGCGCCAGACCCCAGTGCGATCGCCTCGGAGCTGAAGGACGGGGACCACTTCTACGCCGATCCCGCGGCGGGCCTGCCCGCCAACGCCGTCGACGCCATGCGCGGCGCGGCGGAAAAGACTTCCTCCGTCTACGTGGCGTTGCTCCCCGAGAACTCGATCACCAGCCAGTCCCAGGCGAGGACCCTGCTGAGCTCGCTCCTGAAGAGCGTCGGCCCCAAGTCGACGGTCCTGGTGATGAACGGCAGGACCCCGTTCGGCGTCACGAACATCAAGGGCGTCGACATCGACGAGCTGCTCGGACGGGCCAAGACCGACAGCCCGACCGACAGCGTGATCAACTTCGCCAGGCTGGCGGACGACGCGGCGACGGGCGCGGGTGTGCCCGCCAAGTCCTCCGACTCCTCCAGCTCCTCCAGCAGCGGCTCCAGTGCGGGCGTGCTGGTCGGCATCCTGGTGCTGGCCGCGGCCGGTGGCGCGGGCATCTTCTTCTACTCCCGCAAGAAGAAGAAGGAGCGCGAGATCCGTGAGGCCGCCGAACTGGCCGCGGTCAAGCAGACCGTGGACGAGGACGTCACCAAGTTCGGCGAGGAGATCACCGACCTCGACACCGACGTCAAGCTGCTCGGCAACGGCGCCGACCACCTGCAGGACTGGCAGCGCGCCCTGGACTCCTACGAGCGGGCCAAGGTGGAGCTCGCGGCGGTCAACCGCCCCGACGAGCTCCGCGGCGTGACCACCGCGCTGGAGGAGGGCCGCTACGCCCTCGCCTGCGTGAAGGCGCGCGTGAACAACCAGCCGCTGCCCGAGCGGCGCTCCCCGTGCTTCTTCAACCCGCAGCACGGGCCCTCCGTCCGCGACGTGCGCTGGGCCCCGCCCGGCGGCGCGCTGCGCGACGTGCCCGCCTGCGCGGCCGACGCGGAGGCCGTCGAGCGCGGCTTCGAGCCGCAGACCCGCGAGGTCATGGTCAACGGCCAGCGCCGCCCGTACTACGACGCGGGACCGGCCTACCAGCCCTACGCCTACGGTTACTACGGCGGCTTCGGCGATGTCATGACCGGCATGCTCGTCGGCACCATGATGGGCAGCATGCTGAGCGGCGGATTCGGCGGCGGCTACGGTAGCTACGGAGCCGGCTACGAGCAGGGGGTCGCCGACAGCGGCACCGACTTCGGCGGGGGCGGCGACTTCGGCGGCGGAGGCTGGGGGGACTTCGGCGGCGGCGGAGACTTCGGCGGCGGAGACTTCGGCGGGGGCGACTGGTAGCCCCCGCCGCGGCAGGACAACGAGTAGGACGACGCCGGGCGCGCTTCCCCTTCGGGGGGAGCGCGCCCTTCGGTGTTATCGGAGCCCGTCGCCGGGCTCCGAGTGATGTCATCCCGGCGCACGGCGGCTCTCAGGTGCTGTCGCGCACGGTGAGCCGCGGCTGGAGCAGGGTGTCCTCGGGGACGGTGTGGCCCTCGAGCTTCTCCATGAGCAGCCGGACCGCCTGGCGGCCCACCTCCTCGGCCGGGATCAGCACCGAGGTCAGCGGCGGACTGGAGCGTTCCGCGATGTCGTCCGGGCAGATCGCCACCACGGCGACGTCGTCGGGCACCCGCCTGCCGTGCTGGCGCAGCGCTCCCAGCACGTGGTTGACCGCGGCCTCGTTGTGCACGACCAGCCCGGACAGGCCCGGCCTGGTGTCCAGCAGCTCGGCGATCACGGTGGACACCTGGTCGAAGTTCTCCTCGCACGACAGGGCCACCCCTTTCAGGCCGGTGTCGGCCACGGCCGCCGTGAAGCCCTCCCGGGTGCGGCGGGCGAAACCGGTGCCCCGGTCGTAGACGACCGAGGGCGCGCCGAGCAGCGCGACCTCGGTGTGCCCGCGCTCGGCCAGGTGCTCCACGCAGAGCGCACCCGCCCTCGCGAAGTCGAGGTCGACGCAGGTCAGCCCGGCCGAGTCGGCGGGGAAACCGATCAGCACGCTGGGCTCGGCGAGGTCCTTGAGCAGCGGCACCCGGCTGTCGTGCAGCTCCACGTCCATCAGGACCAGCCCGTCGACCAGCGCGCTCGCCGCCGCCCTGCGCAACCCGTCCGACCCCTCGTCGGCGGTCAGCAGCAGCACGTCGTGGTCGTACTGCCGCGCGGCGGTGACCACCGAGGTGGCGAACTGCATCAGCACCGGGACGTGCATCCCCGCCCGCAGGGGCAGCACCAGCGCGATGACGTTGGCCCGCTTGCTGGCCAGCGCCCTCGCCCCGGCATTGGGGTGGTATCCGAGGACCCGCACGCTGTCGAGCACCCTGCGCCGGGTGTCGGCCGAGATCGCCCGCTTCCCGCTGAGCACGTACGACACGGTGCTGACCGCCACTCCCGCGTGCCTGGCGACCTCGCTGATGGTCACCGCCCGCTCACTCATGCGGTCTCGCAGAAGCTCAGGGCGGCCACGGTGATCCCGATGTTCTCGAACACCACATAAAGATCGTGGACTCCTCCCTGCTCCGCAAGCCCGGCGCGCACCTCGGTGAGGTCATGGCGGCCGGCGCGGGGGACGGGGAGGTCGCCGATCACGGGGCCGTAGAGGGGGTCGTCCAGGCGCAGGGTGATCACACCGCCCTCGGCGCTGGTGGCGCTGACCGAGCAGGAGGCGGCCCCCTCCCCCAGGTCGACCGAGCGGAACACGATCCACGCCCCCTCGGCGGTGGACCGCACGGCGTCGCCGGAGATCCTGGCCGCGTCCACGAACGCCACCGAGTCGTACTCGTCGTGGTCCACCGCGGCGATCGGGCCCGCGAAGGCGTCGCGCGGCGGGATGCGCTCGCCGTCGACGTGGAAGGAGGCGCAGAGCCGGATGTCGCGCGCGGAGCCACCGATCATGATCTTGTGGGACGCGTCCTCGACGACGAACCGGCCCCCGGTGACGTCCCAGAAGGCCAGTTCCCGAACGTCGAGGTCCCAGTCGACCCGGGTGCTCTCGCCGGGGGCGAGCCGCACCTTGACGAAGCCCCGCAGGCGGCGCAGCGCCTGCTTGACCCGGGAGCTCCGCTGACGGGTGTAGATCTGGACGACCTCCACCCCGGCTCGGGCACCGGTGTTGGTGACGGTGGCCGAGGCGCTGAGCCGGCCGTCCCGCACCGAGACGGCCAGGTCGGTGTAGTCGAAGGTGGTGTAGCTGAGGCCGTGGCCGAAGGGGTAGAGCGGGGTGCCCCGGAAGTACTGGTAGGTCGCGTCGGCGGCGATGATGTCGTAGTCGAGCAGGTCGGGAAGCTCACACGCGGAGTCGTACCAGGTCTGGGTGAGCCGCCCCTCGGGGTCGGCGTCGCCGAACAGCACCTCGGCAAGCGCGTGCCCGTACTCCTGGCCGCCGTGCGAGGACCACAGCACCGCGGGCGGGTCGTCGCCGTCCCAGGTCACCGGGTAGCCACTGCTGATCACCATGACGGTCCTCGGGTTGGCCGCGCGTACCGCCTCGACCACCGCCTGCTGCGCGGCGGGCAGCGCCAGGTCCAGGCGGTCCTCGGTCTCCCTGCCGTTGACCAGCGGATGGTCCCCGACGACCACCACGGCCACGTCCGCGGTGGCGGCGAGCGCGGCGGCGGCCTCGGCGCCGCCGGCCACCCGCTCCACGGTGAGCCAGGCGGCGGCGTCGGCATCGTCGACCAGGCGGAAGACCTCGCCGTCCAGCGCGACGTAGCGGCCCGTGGAGATGTGCCTGAGCGCCAGCGTGCCGCGCGGGCGCTCCTCGGTGCGGAAGGTCTGGCGCACCTCCCAGCCGTTGGGTCCCGGCTGGTCGTTGACCAGCACGCCGTCGTCGCCGACCGAGAGGTGGCGCCCGGTCGCCACGGCCCGCAGGGCGTAGCAGCCGCCGCCCCAGTCGAACAGGTCGAACAGGCCGGGCTCGGCGCCGACGCCGAGCGGCCCGCCGTCGAGGTCGGCGACGACGTGGCCGCCGTCCACCGAGAGCGTGATCCGGTCCACCGCCTCGCAGAAGACGGTCTCGCAGCGCTCGGCGAGCCCGGCGCGGGCGGTGACCGCGTAGGGGAGCGTCCCCGAGTACCAGTCCTCCATGAGGGTGTCGCCGAGCTGGCCGATGACCGCGATCCTGCGCACCGAGGTCAGCGGCAGGATCCCGTCGTTGCGCAGCAGCACGATCGAGCGCCGGGCGGCCTCGCGGGCCAGTTCCTGGTGCTCGGGGCAGTTGACCACCGCCTCGGTGATGTCGTCGTACGGGGTGGCGGGGTCGAACTCGCCCAGCCGGAAGCGGATGGAGAGCGTGTGCCGTACCGCGAGGTCGATGTCGGCCTCGGTGAGCAGGCCGCGCTCCAGCGCGGCGTGGATGTGCCCGAGGGTGGCCTCGCTCCGCTCGTCGTCCTGGGTGAAACTGTCGAGCCCCGCCCTGATCGCGTGCGCGTAGGCCTCGGGAAGGTCGTCGTAGTAGGCCTGCAGGCCGGTGAGGTTGGCGGGCGCGTAGGCGTCGCTGACCACGAGGAGGTCGTCGGGCGCCCAGGCTCGCAGCACCTCGCCGATCAGCGGGCTGAGGTGGGCCGGGCGGCCGTTGACCAGGTTGTAGGAGGGCATCACGGCGACCGCGGCGCCGTCGGCCAGCGCGGACCGGTAGGCCGGGAGCTCGTACTCGCGCAGCACCCGGGGCGGCAGGTTGCTGGAGGTGACGCAGCGGTCGGTCTCGTTGTTGTAGCCGAGGAAGTGCTTGAGGGTGGGGGCGGTCTTCAGCACCGTGGGATCGCTCCCACGAAGGCCGGAGGCGTACGCCGTCGCCATCACACCGGTCAGCCACGGGTCCTCGGAGTAGCCCTCCTCGTTGCGACCCCAGCGGGGGTCGCGCAGCGGGTTGACCACCGGCGCCCAGACGTTGAGCCCGGCCCCCGCCGGATCCTTGTGGTGGAAGGCCAGCACCTCGTCGCTGGTGGCCTCGCCGACCCGCCGCACCAGGTCCGGATCCCAGGTGCTGGCCAGCCCGATCGCCTGGGGGAACACCGTCGCGGGACCGAGCCAGGCCAGGCCGTGCAGCGCCTCGGTGCCGGTGCGGAAGGGACCGAGCCCGAGCCGCTCCACCGGCTGCTGGTACTGGTGCAGCAGCCCGACCTTCTCCTCCAGCGTGAGCCTGCTCCGCAGGTCCGCGATCCGCTGCGCGAGGGGGAGTTCCGGGTCACGGAACGGTTCGTTCATCGGGGACCATCCCTTTGAGAGCGTCGAAGCGCTTCGATTTCTGTCCTGGAAGAACGCCTCTGTCGAAGCGCTTCGATAATCGGTCCGGGAAAACTCCGGTCGCCACCCGTGCGTTACGCGCGTGTTTCGAGCGGAGCTTCCCTGAAGGGTGCACTCCCGTGCGGCCCAGGTCAAGAGATTCGCGGCAAACGGCCCGAATCCACCGAGTCGAGCACTCGGGCGGCACCACCCAGCGCCGCCGCGCCATAACCGAGCGTGGAGGCGACGACCCGGCAGCCCCCGGCGTCCGGCGCGATCGTGCGCCCCCGCGTCTCGGTCTCCACCGCGGGCAGCAGCCACGGCGCGAGCGGTACGTAGTAACCGCCCAGGATGACCACCTCGGGGTTGAGCAGGTTGGCCAGCACCGCCACGCCCTTGCCGAGGTTGCGGCCCACGGTGTCGAGGACCCCGAGCGTGCCCGGGTCGCCCCCGCGGGCCAGCCGTACCACCTCGTCGAGTTCGAGCTCGACCTCGGCGGGCGAGATCGCGGCGTGTTCCAGCACGGCGCCGATCCCGGCGACGGCCTCCAGGCAGCCCAGGCGCCCGCACCGACACTCGGCGCCGAGCGGGTCGAGCTGGATGTGGCCGATCTCGCCGCCGTAGCCCTGACCTCCCCTGCGCAGCCGGCCGTCGAGGATGATCCCGCCCCCGACCCCGATCTCGCCGGTGAGGTAGACCAGGTTGGCCGTCCCGGCATGCGGGCCGAAGCGGTGCTCGGCCAGGGCCGCCAGGTTGGCGTCGTTGTCGACCTGGACCGGGAAACCCGGGTCGCGCAGCGCCTTGGTGAGGTCGCCGCAGAGGTCGGCGTCGCGCCAGCCGAGGTTGGGCGCGATGCGCACCGTGCCGTCGGTGCCGATCAGTCCGGGTACGCCCACGGTCAGCCCCAGGACCTGGCGCTCCTGTTTGGTCATCCGGCTCACCACCCGGCGGACGATCCCGGCGACGGTGGCCATCGCCTGCCCCACCGTGCCCGCGGCGCCGGGAAAGGACCTCCGCCAGGAGAGCAGCCTCTCCCCCGACAGGTCCACCGCGACCGCGGTGACGTAGTCGACGTTGATCTCGATGCCGATCGCCGCGTACGGCGAGCCGTCGAGCACCAGCATCGTGGCCGGGCGGCCGACGCGGTTCTCCGTCAGGCCGGTCTCCCTGACCAGGCGGCGGTCGATCAGGTCGGCGACCAGGCTCGACACGGTCGCCTTGTTCAACCCGGTGGACGCCGCGATGTCGGCCCGCGAGCACGGCGCGTGCTCGCGCACGAACCTCAGCACCACGGCCAGGTTGGTGGCCCGCACGTCGGCGAAGTCGGCCGGACGCGGGTCAGTCGTAGATGTGATCAAGGTGAGTCCCGCTCCCGCTCGGCCAGGCTGGCCCCATCATGCCCCATCGTTCACCAATCTGTGACCACCCCCCGGCGGCCCGCGATCGGCGGTCCCTTGTGGCGACGGTCACCCTCGACTAATTTGTTTGGTCGAAAGACGAACTAATTCTACCCCGGAGCCATGCTCCACGACACCCCCCGATCCGTCTCGAACCAATGAAGGGAGCGCCCCGTGAAAGATCTTCCCCAGGGCGCGATGACCAGCCGCCGAGGCTTCCTCGGCCTGGTGGGGCTCAGCGCGGCCGCGGTCGCCGGCGGCGGCCTGCTGGCCGCGTGTTCCGCGCCCAGCGGCCCCCGGCCGGGCAGCGGAGGCGCCACGGCCGCCGCGGCGGACAAGCTGACGTCCCTCACCCCCACCTACACCGCCTTCCCCGGTGTCAAGCCCGACCTTCCGGGCACGGTCTCCACGCTGCCCGGGGTCCCCGACGTCAGCGGCGGCTTCACCTCCTACCCGGCCGCCCCCACCGCGGCGCTCACCCAGAAGGCCGGCAAGGGCGGCACCTACAAGGCCATGACCCCGCTCTGGGGCCCGCCGCCGCCCGGCCTGGCGAGCAACTCCTACTTCCAGGCGGTCAACGCCGACATCGGCGCCACCGTGGAGTTCCAGATCACCGACGGTAACGTCTACGGCGACAAGGCGATCGCCAGGCTCGCCGCGGGGGACATCCCGGAGATCATGGTCATCCCAAGCTGGGAGATCGACAAGATGGCGGACTTCAACACCGCCGTCGACAAGGCGTTCGAGGACCTCACCCCCTACCTGCAGGGCGACAAGGTCGCGCCCTACCCGCTGCTGGCCAACCTGCCGACCGCCGCCTGGCAGTGGTCGGTCTGGAACAACAAGCTCATGGCGGTGCCGTTCCCGACCGAGCCGTACCCCTTCGCGCTCCTCTACCGCAAGGACCTGTTCGACAAGAACGGCTGGAACACCAACCCCAAGACCGCCGACGAGCTGTTCCAGCTCGGCAAGGAGATCACCGACCCCAAGGCCAAGCGCTGGGCGTTCGGCAGCATCCACGAGATGATGTGGCCGACCTTCAGGATCCCGCAGGACTGGCGGTACGAGGGCGGCAAGCTCGTCCACAAGTACGAGACCCCCGAGTTCGAGCTGATGCTGGAGTTCATGCGGAAGGTCTTCAAGGAGGAACTGGTCCACCCGAGCGTGGTCGGCAGCAAGGGCGCCAACGAGAAGGACCTGATGGGGGCCGGGCAGATCCTCGTCTACCGCGACGGGCTGGGCGGCTGGAAGGAGCTGCTGCAGCAGCACCGTGGCAAGAACCCCGACTTCAGCCTGGGCGTCTTCCCGGTCTTCGCCCACGACGGCGGCACGCCGCTGATGTACCACGGCACCGCGGCGGGCATCTTCACCTTCGTCAAGAAGGGGCTGCCCAAGGAGCAGGTGGAGGAGATCCTCGCCATCCTTAACTGGTGCGCGGCGCCGTTCGGAACCAAGGAGTACGAGCTCGCCAACTTCGGCGTGGAGGGCAAGCACTTCACCCGGGGCGCGAACGGCATCCCGGAGACGAACGACCTCGGCCGCAAGGAGGTCGCCTACACCTACGGCTTCCTCGGCGGGCGCCCGCTCTACGTGGACTGGCCCTACCCCGACGCGGTCAAGCTCAACGTGGAGTGGCAGAACGCGACCTTCCCCCACATCGAGAAGGGCCCGTTCGACGGGATCAGGATCCAGCGGCCGTCGAAGTTCTCCGGGCTGCAGGTTCCCACCGAGGACAAGTTCACCGACATCATGCGCGGCCGTCGCCCGGTGAGCGACGCCAAGCAGATCGCCGCGGAGTGGCGGCGGGACGGCGGGGACGAGGCCCGCGACTTCTACCTGAAGGTCCTGCGGGACAACGGCCGTGCTTAGCGACCACGCGAAGACCGGGCCGGCGGGTGACCTGACCTCACCCGCCGGCACCGGCACCTCCAAGGATGTCCGTAGAAGGGGCTCCACGACAAGCCGGGCGCGCCCGCAACCCTTCGGATCGCGACTGAAACGTGACTGGCAGCTGTTGCTGATGGCACTGCCCGCGATCGGGCTGCTCATCGTGTTCCACTATGTCCCGCTGCTCGGCAACGTGATCGCGTTCCAGGACTACTCGCCGTACGTGGGCATCGCCGACAGCCCGTGGGTGGGGTTCGCCAACTTCCAGTGGCTGATGTTCGACGAGAGCTTCTGGGACGCGACGCTCAACACCCTGACGATCACCGCGTTCCAGCTGGTCTTCTACTTCCCGGTACCGATCCTGCTGGCCGTGCTGCTGGACAGCGTGGTGCGGCCCCGGCTGCGCCTGTTCATCCAGGGCATCGTCTACATGCCGCACTTCTTCTCGTGGGTGCTGGTGGTCACGCTGTTCCAGCAGATGTTCGGCGGCGCGGGCCTGCTCTCGCAGACGCTGCGCGACCACGGCTACAGCGGCTTCGATCTCATGACGAATCCGGACACGTTCATCGTGCTGGTGACCGCCGAGACGGTCTGGAAGGACGCCGGCTGGGGGACGATCATCTTCCTGGCCGCGCTGGCGGCCATCAACCAGAACCTCTACGAGGCCGCCGCCGTCGACGGCGCGAGCCGCTGGCGGCGGCTCTGGCACATCACCCTGCCCGGCCTGCGCCCGGTCATCGTGCTGCTGCTGATCCTGCGCCTCGGCGAGGCGCTGAACGTCGGCTTCGAGCAGTTCTTCCTGCAGCGCGACGCGGTCGGCAGGGACGCCGCCGAGGTGTTGGACACCTTCGTGTACTGGCGCACGCTGCTCACCGGCGAGTGGAGCTACGGCGCCGCGGCCGGTCTGGTGAAGGGCCTGGTGGGGCTGGTGCTGATCCTGATCGCCAACAGGGTCGCCCATCGATTCGGCGAGCAGGGAATCTACAAACGATCATGACGACTCTTCCCCCCTGGGCCGAGCGGCCCAGCCGCGTCGGCGCGCTCCTCAAGGGACTCCTGCTGACGCTCATCACGGTGGGCGTACTGTTCCCGATCTACATGGTCGTGCTGACCAGCCTGTCCACCCAGGAGGCGGTGACCGAGGCAGGTGGCCTGGTCACCGTGCCGAGCGGGCTCTCCTTCGCCGCGTACCAGGAGCTGTTCTCCGGTGGCGTGGTGACCCGGTCGGTCCTGGTCAGCCTCGGCGTGACCCTGGTCGGCACCGCGATCAGCCTGACCGTCACCGTGCTGGCCGCCTACGGGCTGTCCCGGCCCGGCTCGCTGCTGCACCGGCCGATGCTCTTCCTGGTGCTGCTGACCTTCCTGTTCGGCCCCGGGATGATCCCCAACTACCTGCTGGTCAGCTCGCTGGGACTGATCGACACGTACTGGTCGCTGATCCTGCCCGGCGCGGTCACCGCGTTCAACCTGGTGGTGATGCGGGCGTTCTTCATGAACATCCCGGACGAGGTGACCGACAGCGCCCGCATCGACGGCGCGAACGAGTTCCGCATCCTGCGCACCATCGTGCTGCCCATGTCCAAGGGCGTCACGGCGGTCATCGGCCTGTTCTACGCGGTCGGCTACTGGAACTCGTTCTTCAACGCCGTCCTCTACCTCAACGACAACGCCAAGTGGCCACTGCAGGTGGTGCTGCGGCAGTACGTCCTCCAGGGCCAGTCCCTGATCGTCGGCCAGAGCGGTGTCGGCACCCTTCCCGGCCAGAGCCTGCCGCCGAGCCTGGCCATCCAGATGGCCATCGTCGTCATCGCCCTGCTGCCGGTGCTCTTCGTCTACCCGTTCGTCCAGCGCCACTTCACCAAGGGGGTCATCATCGGCGCCATCAAGGGATAGGCCGCGAGTCGCCCGCGACCGGCACGGACCTGCCGGCCCGTGCCGGTCGGCCGTCGCCTACCCGTGCGCGGGCACCGCGTGGATGACGGCCAGGAGCGACTCGCCGTCGAATCCGATGCGGACGCTGTCCGGATCCCGGCGGACGAAAGCGGGAGGGATCGGTTCCGACACCGACTCCGCGGGCGCGGCCATCGGCCGGAACCCGGCCTCGCGCAGTCGCGCGAGCCATGTCTCGGCCCGCTCGTGACGTTCGTAGCGTTCCTCGTCGTCCGCCGTGCCGACGATGTCGGCCACCTCTCGCCGGAAGAACAGTTTCATCGCGTTACGGTCGTCGGCCGAGACGTCCAGCGCGTCTATCAGCCGGAAGACGGCGTGGAAGTGCTGCCACGAGTTGTGGAACCGCTCGGGCAGTGCCACCCGATGGTGATCGGAGTCCGGCTCGCACAGCACTACGCCGTCCGGCTCCGCATCGCGCAGTTTCGCCAGGAACGTGTTCCGCTCGTCGGCGCCGGACGCGCTGTCCCGCAGGTGGTGCAGCGCGAACGCGGCGTTCATGACCAGCGGGCGTGGTGCCCGGCGCACCAGGTCCCAGTCCTCGTCGGTCATCTGCTCGGCGAAGCGGGGCACATGATGGAAGTCCAGCGGGACACCGGTGGCGCGGATGGACCGTTCGGCCTGGTGGAGGCTGCTCACCGCGGGGTCCACCCCGATCACCGTCAACCGCCCGGGTGCCTGGCCGCGGCTCGCGAGCGCGGCGAGCACCGCCGCCTCCTGGCCTCCCGAGCCGATGCCCACCGACAGCAGGGTGGCCGTCTCCCGCCCGGCGAGGTGACCGGCGAGCAGCGCGCCGCCGATACGGCCGGCCAGGGTCACCACCGGCAGGTGTTCGGCCACCAGGTCGAACAACTCGATTTGCGGCCGCTCGAAACGGCACAGATACAGATTGTCCCGCTCATCCTGGTGAGTGCCGAGCCGGCGGGCCAAGGCGTCGTGGTAGAGCAGGTAGAGGAAGTCATCGCCCACCTTCTCGGGGGCGATCAGGCCGCGTAGCTTGTCCAGCCAGCGCCGGGCGATGTCGGTGCGGCCCGCGTCCGTTTCCTCCACGGCGCGGCACAGCATGTCGAATGCATGAACACTCACGTTGGTCCTCTTCGCTTCTGTGCGTGACGGCTGCCCGGTGGCATGGGCCGCGAGTGTCCTGTCCGCCGCACTCCGGAAGGGGCCGGGCCGCGATGCCTGGCACGTTCGAGGGGCGGGGCACGGCCGGTAAAGCCGGTCGTCTGACGGCTCGGGCGCCCATTTGAGTTCATGGTCGGAGTGAATCTCGGTTTCGAATGGGACCGCTGCGCACCGATCCGTACGTGCTGCCTCTCGTTTCTCCCGGTGACTTTTTCGTGAAAGAATGACGCCGGCCCCCGCGAGAAGAGCCCTGAGCTGGGAAAACGCCTTCCCGCCGGTTTTCTCCTCGTCGAGTGCATAGTTGGACAGCGCTCTTGGAATCGACTTGTACGCGCTTTGGCATCGGCTTAGAGCTCCGACGGAGCACACCAAGCGACCTGTTCGCCGCCCCAGCCGGCTCCAACCCACCCACAAGCGGCTCGGATCATGCTCGTCCCCATGGGAAACGGGATCGAGAACGGTGAGAAGGGGGCCGGGTGGGCGCGGATCGGCCCGTGGACGGTGCCCTGGCATTTCGCCTGGTGGTTCACCGCCGCCCTGGTGGCGCTGGCCACGGCGCATTTCGTGCTGGACGGGGAACCCCCGACGATCTTCAACCTGCTCGCGCTCGCGGCCTACTTCTGGGCCTACGGCCAGTGGCGCCGCCGCTTCGAGCCCGAACTGGAGTCCCCCGTCGCGCAGCAATGGCTGGTCCTGCTCTTCGCGCTGATCCTGGCGTTGGCCCTGTGGCCGATCGGGAGCTGTGGCCCGCCCATCGGGACGCTGGTCCCCTGGTTCGGTGTGGACCCCACGGAATGCGGAGGTCTGGGACCGAGGACGACCCAGCTCACCCTGCTGGGCCTGCTGGCCATCCCGCTGGCGGTCTCCACCGCCGTCAACCGCGCCCGCGGCTGACCTCGTCCACGGTTTCCAGTACGACGCGGACCGAGCGCACGCCGAGGTGGACCGTCCTTCACCACTTCACCAAGGAAGTGATCACCGGCGCCGTCAGGGGATGACGGCGCGGTGTACCGGTGGGTTCACCGGCCGTCCGACGGATCCCCGAGCGACCGCGACAGCGCGTCCAGGCGGGCGGCCTCGGCCTCGTTGTCCAGCTGCCGGTACTCCCGGCGGGCCTCCGCCAGGGTGCGGCGGGCGGCGGCGAGGTCGCCGCCCCGCGCGTAGACCTCGCCGAGCGCCCCGAGAGTGCGCGCCCTGCCGTAGGCGTTCTGCAGCCGCTCCCACAGATCCGCGGCGGCGAGCAGGCGGGCGACGCTCTGCCCGTGCCGTCCCTCCTCGCTCTCCAGCAGGCCGAGCCCGTGCAGCGCGACCGCCTGGCCGTGCTCGTAGTGGCAGGCGGAGCTGGCAGCCAGCGCCCGCTCCAGCGTCCGGCGGGCGTCGGGGTGGCCCCGGTCGGCGTAGAGCTGCCCGAGATGGGCGAGCATCTGCGCCTCCATCAGGGGGTCGGCGAAGGAGCGGGCCATCTCCACGGCCTGGCGGAGCTGTTCGGCCCCCTCGTCGAACCGGCCGAGCCGCTTGCAGATCATGCCGAGCAGGGCGCGCACCACGCACTCGTCGCGCGGGCTGGCCAGTTCTTCGACGATCACCATGGCCTGCCGGGCATGGCCGAGCGCCTCGTCGTAGCGTCCCCGCTCGCTGTCGATGCTGCTGAACTGCTGCAGCACATGGAGTTCACCGAGCGGGTAGCCGCAGCTCCGGGCGATCTCGACGCTCTCCCGAAGCCGGGACAGGGCCCGCTCGTAGTCCCCCCGCAACCGGTGCGCGTCGCCGCAGAGGTACAGCGCGTCCGCCACGCCGCGCGGCTCGCCGAGCTCGCGGAAGATCCGGAGGGACGTGTCAGCCCACTCGATCTTGTCGTCAAGCACCGCTCCGGACTTACCGGAGTGCAGATCGGCCAGGTTGCGCAAGATGACCGCCTCGCCCAGGCGGTCGCCGGCCGCCCGGCAGGCGGCCAGCGCCAGCCGATGCGTGCGGATCCCCTCGGACGCGTCGCGCAGCTCGTAGAAGGTCTGGGCGGCGGCGGCCAGCCCCCACGCGTACCCCGTCTCCCCCGTCGCGGCCGACTGCCGCACCAGGGCGGCGAGCACCTGCCGTTCCACCTCGAACCAGGCGAACGGGTCGCTCACCGCGCTCTCGGCCGCGGCGGGACGCCAGCGGGGCGCGGCGGGGCGCAACGCCGCCACGGTACGCGCGGGAAGCAGCTCGTCGGCCCTCTCGGCGAGCAGCAGCCACCCGCCGAACACCCGGGACAGAGCCGCCTCCCGGGTGTCCGCGTCGTCCTCCCGCTCCGCGCGGTGCCGGGCGAAGATCCGGATCAGGTCGTGCAGCCGGAACCGCGGCCGTCCCCCGAGGTCGGGGCCGATCTCGTCGACGAGGCGCGCGTCCACCAGGGAGAGTAGCCGGTCATCCGCGACCCGCTCCGGCGCACCGGTCAGCGCGGCGGCGGTCCAGGCCGGGAAATCAGGGACGTCGAGCAGCCCGAGCAGCCGGAACAGCCGGCGCTGCTCCCGGTCCAGGCCCGCGTAGGAGGTGCCGATGGCGGCCCGCACATCGAGGTCACCGGCCCGCAGCCGGTCCAGCCGCGACGTCTCGTCACGGAGTTCCTCCGCGACGGCGGACAGCCGCCATCCCGGTCGCGTCGCCGCGCGCGCCCCGGCGATCCGCACGGCCAGCGGCAGCTGGCCACACAGCCCGACGATCTCCAGCGCGGCGCCGGGCTCCTCCCGGACCCGTCCGGCCGTCACGATCCTGGCGAACAGGTCGAGGGCCGCACCGGGCTCCAGCACGTCGAGATCCGCGAAGTAGGCGGACTCCAGGCCGAGCAGCCGCTTGCGGCTGGTCACCAGCACCGCGCAGCCGGCCGCCCCCGGCTGGACCGCTCTGACCTGCGCCTCGGCCTCGGCGTTGTCGGCGAGCACCAGGACCCGCCGGTCCGCGAGCAGGCTGCGGTAGAGCTGGATCCGCTCGGTGAGCGGTTCGGGGACGGCGGGTCCCGGCACCCCGAGGGCACGCAGGAACTGCCCCAGCACCGCGCCGGATGTGGTCTGGCCGGTGAAGTCGGCGTACAGCTGGCCGTCGGGGTAGTTCCTCCTGAGCCGGTGCGCCAGCTGGACGGCCAGCGTGGTCTTCCCCACCCCCGCGCGGCCGGAGATCGCGATCGTGCGGAGCGCCCGGCTGTCGTCCGCGGTCAGCACCGCCGTCCAGTGCTCTATCTCCTTCTCCCGGCCGGTGAAGTCGGGCAGGCAGGGCGGGGTCTGCGCCGGGATCCGCCCCTGCCACACCGGGCGGCGCTCGTCGAGCAGGACCTGCTGGTGCACCCCGCACAGCTCGGGTCCGGGATCGACGCCGAGGTCCTCCCGCAGCAGCCGCCGGTGGTCGGCGAAGAACTTGAGCGCCTCCGGGCGCCTTCCCGCCAGGTGCAGGGCCCGGACGAGCAGGACGGCGAGGTCCTCCCGGTACGGGTGCTCCGCCACCAGGCCCATGAGCTCCTGCACGAGCTCCTCCGGCCGTCCCCGTTCGAGGTCGTCCTCCATCCGCCAGATGAGCGCCGCCAGCCTGCGCTCGTCGAGCCCGCCGGCGTAGGCGGCCGTCGAGGGCGTCACCGGCACATCCGCCAGCACCGGTCCGCGCCAGAGCGAGAGCGCCCGGCGCAGCAGCGGGGAGGCCCCGTCCGAGTCGCCCCGCGCGCGCAGCCGGACCCCCTCGTCGCAGAGATCCTCGAAACAGGTCGCGTCGACGGCGTCGCGCCCGACGTTCAGCCGGTAACCACCGTGGCGGGACTGGACGACCTCGGCCCCGCGGTCGTCCAGCAGCCGCCGCAACGACATGACGTAGCCGCGCACCAGCGTCCGGCACGAAGCGGGGGGCGCGTCCCCCCACAGCTCGTGGACCAGGTGGTCCACCGACACGTTCTGCCCGGCCCGTACGAGCAGCGCGGCCAGCACGCCGCGAACCTTGCTCCCGCCGGGTGACACCCAGCGGTCGCCGTCCCACACCTCCAGAGGCCCTAGGCAGCGGAACCTCGTCGATGTCAACCGATCTCCACTCAGCCGCGGCCTGAACAGAATCTCTACGCCATTTCTACGGCACTTCTACGGCGGAGGCCAATGATTCCGATGACCACCAAAGATCGGATCTGCGTTTCCAGAACGCACGGAGAGGAAGAGCTATGGTGCGATCGATCAGCGCCCTGGCCGACCGGCTGCTGAGCCGGCTGGTCCCCGCCGGGCACGCGGACGCCGCGTCCTGCTACTACGAGCAATGTGGCGCCCGGCACTCCAGGTACTGCTGCTACTACCCCGACGACGGCGTGACCATCTGCGGCAGCTGCGTCTACCGGCCCTAGCCCGGATTTCGCTCCCGCCGGCCGGTACCCCCACCGGCCGGCGGGCCACCAGTGGAGAGGAACGAACACGATGCCCTATCTGGTCGCCGCCGTCGTCGTGCTGGGCGTGCTCTGCGGGCTGAACCTCATGCTGCTGCTCGCGGTGGTCCGGCGACTGAAGGAACACGCCCGCGTGCTGGCCGACCGGCCCGGGGCGGGCGGCGCGCGCCTGCCCGAGGCCGGGTCGGCGGTCGGGCACTTCGACGCGCTGAGCACCGACGGCGAGGCGGTGTCCCGCCGCGCGCTCGAACCTGGCACCCTCGTCGGCTTCTTCTCACCCGGCTGCGGACCGTGCACGGAGAACCTGCCGAAGTTCACCGCGTACGCCGCGGCGCTGCCCGGCGGCCGGGACCGGGTGCTCGCGGTGATCGCCGGAGCCGACGACTCCGAGGAGATGCGGGTCGCGCTGGCCCGGGTCTCCCGGGTGGTCGTGGAGGCGCACGGGGGGCCGGTGGCCGCCGCCTTCGGGGTGAGCGCCTTTCCCACGTTCTGCGTCCTGGACGGCGAGGGCGTCATCACCGCGGCGGGATTCGACCTGTCGGCGCTGCCGAAGCCGATCACGGCATGACGGCACAGGGAGAGGGCCTGCGGTCGCGGCTGGGGGAACTCGGCGCCGCGCTGCGCCTGGGGTGGCAGGCGGCGCCCTGGCTGCTGCTGGGGTACACGGCGCTCACCGTGGCCACCGCGGCCGCACCGGTCGCGACCGCCTGGCTGACCAAGGTCGTGCTGGACGGGCTGACCGGCGAGAACGACCGGGTCATGACCGCGGCGATCGTCCTGGTCTCCGTCGGGGCGCTGACGCTCGCGATGCCGCACGCGCGCCGTTACCTCCGGGCGGAGCTGGGCCGCTCCATCGCGCTCCGCACCCAGGACCGGCTGTACACGACGGTGAACGGCTTCACCGGGCTGTCGCGGTTCGAGGATCCCGCCTTCCTGGACCGGTTGCGCCTGGCCGAGCAGGCCGCCCGGCACACGCCGGGCCAGATCGTCGAGGGCACGTTCGGCATCGCCCAGAGCGTGATCACGGTGCTCGGCTTCGTCGCCTCGCTCGCGATGATCAGCCCGATCATCACCGTGGCCGTGCTCGGCGCCGCCGTGCCCACGCTGATCGCGGAGATCTCCCTCAGCCGCCGCCGTGCCCGGCTGATGTGGAACATCAGCCCCGTCGAACGCAGGGAGATCTTCTACGGCCGGTTGCTCGGCGACGTGCAGGCGGCCAAGGAGATCCGGCTCTTCGGGCTCGGCGACTTCCTCCGCGGGCGGATGCGGGCCGAGCGGCTGCGCGCGAACGGGCAGCACCGGCGGCTGGACCGCCGCGAGCTGATCATCCAGGCGGCGCTGAGCCTGGTGAGCGCGGGCACGGCGGGGGTCGGTCTGGTCATGGCGATCGGTGCGGCGCTGAACGGGTCGGGCACCGCGGGGGACATCTCCATGTTCGTGGTGGCGGTGGCCTCCGTGCAGACGTCGCTCACCTCCCTGGCCGAGCAGGCGGCCTACACCCACCAGGAGCTGCTGATGTTCGGCCACTACCTGGCCGTCGAGCGGCTGGGGCCCGACCTGCCGCCGCCGGCCCGGCCCCGGCGCCTTCCCCGGGCCGGCGACATCGAGCTGCGCGATGTCTGGTTCCGTTACAGCGAGGACCATCCGTGGATTCTGCGCGGGGTGGACCTGACCATCCCGCACGGGTCGACCGTGGCTCTGGTCGGCCTGAACGGGGCGGGGAAGAGCACGCTGGTGAAGCTCCTGTGCCGTTTCTACGAGCCGACGTCCGGCTCGATTCACTGGGGCGGGA
Organism: Streptosporangium sp. NPDC049644; assembly: GCF_040675205.1. Taxonomy (NCBI): domain Bacteria; kingdom Bacillati; phylum Actinomycetota; class Actinomycetes; order Streptosporangiales; family Streptosporangiaceae; genus Streptosporangium; species Streptosporangium sp. NPDC049644. The sequence continues at coordinate 47,962 of NZ_JBFAOJ010000047.1, forward strand.
TCGATCTGCGGGACGTGCCCGCCGTCGATCTCAGGAAACGGCTGGGAGTGGTCTTCCAGGACTACATGTCCTACGACTTCACCGCCGCGGAGAACATCGGGCTCGGCGACCTGACCGCGATCGAGGACCGGGAGCGGATCGTGGCCGCCGCGGAGCGGGCGGGTGCCGACGACATCGTGCGGCGGCTGCCGCACGGGTACGACACCATGCTGAGCCGCACCTTCTTCATGGAGACGGACAGGGACGACCCGGTCACCGGGGTGGTCCTGTCCGGCGGGCAGTGGCAGCGCCTGGCACTGGCCCGGGCGCTGCTCCGGGACGACTGCGACATGATGATCCTCGACGAACCGAGCGCCGGGCTGGACGCCCAGGCCGAACACGAGATCCACCACCGGCTGCGGCTGCTACGGGCGGGCCGGACCAGCCTGCTCATCTCGCACCGGCTCGGCGCGGTTCGCGACGCGGACCTGATCGTGGTGCTGGAGGACGGGCGGATCGCCGAGCGGGGCGACCACCACGAGCTGTACCGGGCGGACGGCCCGTACGCGCGGCTGTTCCGTCTCCAGGCGGACGGTTACCGGGACGAGGTCGCCGCCACCGGGGCGGAGCCGTGACCGGGCCGCTCCTGGGCGTCCTCACCACGGTGGTCCTGGCGGGCCTGCTCTGGACCCGGCGGCGCTTCCTCGTGGTGACGGTGCACGGGGTGAGCATGGAGCCCACCTACCGGGAGGGCGAGCGACTCCTGATCCGCCGGGCGTCCCTGGCGGCGGTCCGTCCGGGGCAGGTCGTGGTGATGACGGATCCGGTACCCCCCGGACAGTGGATCGTCAAGCGCGCGGCCGCCGTGCCCGGCGACCCGGTGCCCGAGGAGGTGGCGGCGGCCGCACGGGCCGCCCCCGGCGCACGGGTCCCGGCGGGCTGCCTGGTGCTGCTGGGCGACAACCCGGCCGCCAGCCTCGACTCCCGGAGGTTCGGTTACTTCTCCGGGGGGCGGCTGCTCGGTGTGGTGTCCCGCCGCCTGGACGCCCATCGGGACGCCGATCCCCTGGTTCGGCGACCCCACGGAACGCGAAGGCCGGGGAGCGAGAACGACCCGGCTCCCCCTGCCGGGCCTACCGGCCATCCCACTGACGGTCCCCACCGCCGTCGGCCGCGCCCGCGGCCGACCTCGTCCTTTCGTACTGACAGGGGCTACGAAGCGGACTGAGCGCTCGGGAACCCCCGGCCGCGCCACCTCGTTCCCCGCGATCGAGGGCGGTCGGGGGCCGGGCGGTCCCGCCCGGCCGGGTCACCGGTCCTCCCGGCGGGCGGCGCGCTCCCTGGCCAACTCCTCCCGCAGGTCGTTGACCTGCTGCTGCAGGACGAAGATCCGGCGTACCGCGGCGAGGGTCATGCCCTCGCCGATGAGCTGGATGGCGTCCTGGAGGTCGCCGATCTCGTGGCGGGTGTAGCGTCGCTGGCCGCCGCTGGAACGGGCGGGGCGGACCACGTCGTGCTCGTCGAGCCGGCGCAGGAACGCCTGCTCCACATTGAGCATGTCGGCGACCTGGCCGACGGAGTACAGCGGGGCGTGCTCGTCGTCGAAGGGCAACCTGACCATCACCGCTCCTTTCCTGTGGGGGACGACAGGTGTGCGAAACGCACGGGGTGGGCACCGGAACCCGGCGCCCACCCCGTGGAGGTCGAACGGTCAGACCCTGCCCCCTCAGGCCTTGATCGACTTCTGGTCCGAGGTGTGCTCGGCCTTCTGGATCTCGACCTTGCGGGGCCTGGCCCGCTCGATGACCGGGATGCGCACCGCCAGGACACCGTTGGAGTAGGCGGCGTCGATCTTGTCGCTGTCGAGATGCTCGGACAGGTAGACGCGACGGGTGAAGGTGCCCATCGGGCGCTCGCGGACGAACAGGCGATCGTCCTGCCCGTACTCCTCCTCGCGGCCGGCGCTCACCGAGAGCACTCCACGGTCGACGGTCACCTCGATGGAGTCGGGGTCGATGCCCGGAAGGTCGAACTTCAGCAGGACGTCGTCCTTGCGGCGGACGCCGTCCAGCGGCATGGCCCCGCGCGCGGCGCCATCACTCGATCCGAACGCCTGGCGCGTGATCCGGTCGAACTGCCGGTCGAACTCCTGGATGAACGGGTCGATCGACGTCAGCAGCATCGGTAACCACCTCCATGTGAACAGGCAGGTACCCTCAAGCCTGCCTTCTCGAAAAGCTCTTAATGAAGTTATAGGTTACTGACAGGCCGATGCGCAAGTATCCTCGCGAAAATTCTCGGTCCCCGCCGTCGGGGCGCCGGGAGACCGTCCGGCCGTCCCTGACGGCCACAGCGTGGAAGCCCGCCGCCGGTGGTCGCGGCGAAAGCACGCCGGGCATGCCGCACGGCCGGGCAACGGCCCGGAGGAGTCAGTGGTCGGGCCAGAACCCGGTGGCCGCCAGCGCCTCCCGCGGGGACGAGACGTACCTGACACCGGCGACCGGATGCCCCGCACGGTCGAGCAGCCGCCAGCCGCCGAGCTGGACCACGGGAACCCGGCCGTGGCGCATCGCGAGCGCCAGTTCCGACAGGGTGCCCCACGATCCGCCGACGACGATCACCGCGTCACCCGAGTTGACGATGATGTTGTTTCGCGCCTCTCCGACGCCGGTCGGGATCACGATGGAAAGGTCCGGGCCGGCGTGCTCCCGGTCCGCTCGGGACAGGATACCGACCACCGTCCCGCCCGCCGAGCGGGCGCCGGACGCCACGGCGGCCATGACTCCGGTGTAACCGCCGCAGATCACCACCGCGCCGCGCTCCGCCAGCAGTCGGCCGATCTCACGGGCGTTGGACTCGTCCTCGCCGGTGCAGTCACGCGGACCGCAGACGGCCACCTGGATCGTCACGATGAGACCTTTCCACCGGGCGGCGACCACCGGCCTGGTCGCACCCCGGCTTCACGACGTACGAGGACGGCCACCGCCAGGAGCGCCGGCGGCATCCGTCTCTCAGGCTCCCTTGGACAGGGCCGCGAACTCCTCGTCGGTCGGTTCGACGCCGGCGGCGAGGTCGTCCTCCAGGTGGGTGACCTTCTGTTGTCCGTGCGCCCGACCTTACCGCGTCAGACGTGGAAACCAGGGAAGAGCGCTACCGATCGAACGGCCCGGCGCACTGGGAGTGCCGGACCCCCTGGTCCGGCATTCGATTCACGGTCAGCTCCAGGTGGCGCGCTTGAGCACGTTCGACAGCCCCGGCGTGTTCCAGACGTCCACCACCAGAATCTTCGACGAGGGCAGGAACCACTCCCGCTGAGTGAAACTCGCCGTCCGCCGGCCACCGTTGTTCGTCACGCACTGATTGGGCCAGGCGGTGTACTTCGCCCTGTAGCCGCGTCCGACCTGGTGCAGGCCCGCCGAGGTGGCCTTCTCACCAGGGAACCAACTGGTCTTGGCGTTGAACGGGCAGGGCACTATGCCACTGAAGGGATGGAACTGCTCCTTGCCCGTGTAGGTGATGAAACCACCCCCGACCGGGACCTTGGTGATCGCCTTTGCGCCGAACACCCAGAATCCCTGGCAGTTCGGGGCGAAAGGCTCCGGCCTCTTGCACTTTCCGGTCACCACTACGACGCTGTTCCCGTTGCGGTGCACCTTCCAGCCGGCGGGGATCTTCAGGTTCATGCCCTGGAAGGAGAAGGCATTGATCCCCGAAGCCGACGAGCCGGAGGAGATCCCCGCCGCCGAGAATCCCGCTGTGGCCGAGGCCTGGGCGGGAGCGGCGAGTACGGCGGCCACAGCCAGGGCGGCGAGGACGGAAGATCGTTTTATCATGCCGGGAAGCTACCGACCCCCACTTGTAGATCTCTTGGGCTTCAATGCGGTGCGGCGTCACCGACGGAACGGCCCGGCGCGCCGAACGGTCCTCGCATGGCTGCGCATGCGGCTTCGGTGACATGTTCCCGCCGGCCATGCCGCGCCCGGCCCCGTCCCCACCGGGCCGGAGATCAGGCCACGGGTCGACCAGGGCCGGGAGCCGATTCGTGAGGGCCGTCAACCACGGCGCCGCGCTCTGGCCGTCCGAGCGTTCCGAACGGAGCCGCCCGTCGTGGTGGGTCCACGACACCACCTGGAACGGGCGGCGTCCGTCGCTCAGGCCCCCTTGGACAGGGCCGCGAACTCGTCGTCGGTCAGCTGGACGCCGGCGGCGGCGACGTTGTCCTCCAGGTGGGCGACCTTCGAGGTGCCGGGGATGGGAAGCATCACCGGGGAGCGCTTCAGCAGCCAGGCCAGGGCGAGCTGCGACGGGGTGGCGCCGTGTGCCCTGGCCGCCTCGGCGAGCGGGCCGCCCTCCTCGGCCAGCCTGCCGGTGGCGAGCGGGAACCACGGGATGAAGCCGATGCCGTTGGCCTCGGAGTACTCCAGCAGCGGCTCGGCGTCGCGGTGCGCGAGGTTGTAGAGGTTCTGCACCGAGACGATCCGCGCGAACTCCCCCGCCGCCTCGACCTGCTCGACGCTGACCTCACTGAGGCCGATGTGCCGGATCTTGCCCTCCTGCTGCAGCAGGGCGAGCTCCCCGACCTGGTCGGCGAGGGGCACCTTCGCGTCGATGCGGTGCAGCTGGAACAGGTCGATCCGCTCCACGCCGAGGTGGCGCAGGCTCAGCTCGGCCTGCTGGCGCAGGTACTCGGGGCGGCCGACCGGGCGCCAGTCGTCGGGGCCGGAGCGGGTGAGCCCCGCCTTGGTCGCGATGACCAGGTCCTCGGGGTAGGGGTGCAGCGCCTTCTTGATCAGCAGCTCGGAGACGAACGGACCGTAGGAGTCGGCGGTGTCGATGAAGTTGACCCCCAGCTCGACGGCGCGGCGCAGCACGCGGACCGCCTCCTCGGGGTCGCTCGGCTCCCCCCACACGCCCTTCCCGGTGAGCTGCATCGCCCCGTACCCCAGGCGGTTGACCGTGAGGTCGCCCCCGATGGCGAACTGGCCCGACGCCTCGGCGGGACGTTCCGTACTCGTCATGGTGTACTCCTCAGGATTGATCGAAATCACGGTTCGAAACGGCCACAACGCAGCGCCTGGGCCGATGCTTCCCTGTTCAGCGCCCGTACCCGGAAAACCACTTTCAACCACGTACGGCCCGCCCCCGGGAAGGAGCGGGCCGTAGCCGTGGCCGGAGCCGGATCAGCGGGTGAAGGCCACGTCCTTCACCCGCAGGGCGCCCCTGAAGACCAGGTAGACGTCCTGCCTACCCCGTACGCCGGTGACGGGGGCACCTGCGGTGGCCCAGGAGTAGATCCCGCCGGTGGCGGTCACCGGAACGGTTCCGGCGATCCTGCCGGTCGGGGAGCCGAGCCGGATCTCGACCGAGGAGGCGGCACTCGCCGCGACCCCGAGCCGCACGCCGGTGACCCCGGCCCGGAAGTCCGCGTCCTTGAACGCGATCCACTCGCCCGCCGAGGCGCCGACCGCGTCACCTCGGACCTTGGTCTCGTCGACCAGCTCGACCCCCGCGTAGTCGTCGAAGTCGGCGGCCCGGGTGGCGGTGGTCAGGTCACGGGCGGGGATCCGCTCGCCGGCCACCTGGAGGGTGGCCCGCTGGTGGATCCGGTCCGACGACGAGCCGACCAGGACGTCGTGGGTGGACGGCTCCACCGCGAAACGCCCCCTGGTCACGTCCCACAGGGCCAGGTCCGCGGTCTTGAGCGAGAACCTCACCGTCTTCGACTCGCCGGGGGCCAGGCTCACCCGCTGGAAGCCGCGCAGCTGCTTGACCGGCTGCTCCACCCGGGAGGCGTGCTGGTGGGTGTAGAGCTGGACCACCTCGTCGCCCGCGCGCGACCCGGTGTTGGTCACCTTGACGCTCACCTCGTACCCGCCGCTCTTCGCGGTGGCCCTGAGGCCCTGGTAGCCGAACGTGGTGTAGCTCAGGCCGTGGCCGAAGGCGTACAGCGGCCTGGCCTTGGAGTACAGGTAGGTCGCGCCGGTCTTGACGATGTCGTAGTCGAGGATGTCCGGCAGGGCGGCACCCGCCTTGGGCCAGGTCTGGGTGAGCCGGCCGGCCGGGTTGGCGTCGCCGTACAGCAGGTCGGCCAGCGCGTTGCCGGTCTCGGCTCCGGCGTGCGTGGTCCACAGGATCGCCGGGACCTTCTCCTGCAGCCGGTCGATCGTGGTCGGGTAGCTGTTCTCCAGCACGACCACGGTGTTCGGGTTGGCGGCGTGCACCGCCTCCACCAGCGCCCGCTGCCCCTCGGCGAGGCCGAGGTCGGTCCGGTCGTGGTCCTCCCGGCCGTTGATGAACGGCATGCTGCCGACCACGACCACCGCCGCGTCCGCCCCCTTCGCCGCCGCGACCGCCTCGGCGATCCCGCTGCGCACGGTCTCCTTCTCGAAGCGGGTGGCGTCCTCGGCGACGGTCAGGCCGAGCGTGCCGTCGGCCGCGGCCTTGACGTACTTGTTCGGGCCGAACCAGTCGTAGGCGGTCTCGTAGCCGGCGTAGCGCAGCAGCGTCGTGCCGTCGGCCTGCGCCTCCAGCTTGAACTGCTCCTGGACGAACCAGCCGGTGGGCTGTTCCTGGTTGTTGACCAGGGTGGACCAGTTCGCCCGGCTGACGTACTTTCCGTTGGCGACGCTGCGCAGGGTGACGACCCCCTGGCCCCAGTCGAAGACGTCGAACTGCTCGGTCGCGCCCGCAGTGGTCGCCGAGAGCCTCAGGTCGGCGCCCGCCCCGGTGCCCGCGGTGAGGTATCTGCCTCCGGATTTCAGCGCGATCCGGTCGACGCCCTCGCTGGTGACGGCGGCGGCGGACCGCGCCCGGATCCCGGCGAGCGGGGTGACCCTGTAGGGCAGCCTGCCGGAGTACCAGTCGGTGTAGAGGGTGTCGGCCAGCGGGCCGACCACCGCGACCTTCTTGGCGGGGCTGAGCGGCAGGGTCTTCCCGGAGTTCTTCAGCAGCACCGCCGCCTCGGCCGCGGTCCGCCGGGCCAGCGCGCGGTGCGCGGGGCTGTCGACCACGTCCTTGGTGATCTTCCCGTACGGCCCGCCGTCCGGGTCGAACTCGCCGAGCCGGAACCGGATGCCGAGGATGTTGCGTACCGCGGTGTCGATGTCGGCCTGGGTCAGCAGGCCGCGCGAGAGCGCCTCGTTGACCGCGGCCACCGTCGGGGCGGCGTTGGTGTCGTTCACCGTGAAGCTCTCCACCCCCGCCTTGAGCATGGCGGCGGCGGCCTCGGCCTGGGTGGCGAAGTAGCCCTGGGAGCCGGTGAGGTTGTTGGGCCCGCCGGCGTCGGAGACGTTGAACAGCGGCCTGTCGGTCCAGGTCCTGACCGTGGAGTTGAGGTCGGTGACCGTGGCGGGCCGCCCGTTGACCAGGTTGTAGGCGGTCATCACGCCGGTGGCCGCGCCCGCCCGCAGCGCGGTTTTGAACGCCGGGACGTCGTACTCGTTGAGGACGCGCGGACGCAGGCTGGAGGAGGTCGTGTCGCGGCGGACCTCGTTGTTGTTGGCCAGGAAGTGCTTGAGCACCGGGGCCGCCCGCAGGTGGTCCGGGTCGTCGCCCTGGATGCCCGAGCCGTACGCGGTGGAGATCGCGCCTGTGAGCAGCGGGTCCTCGGAGTAGCCCTCCTCGTTGCGGCCCCAGCGAGGGTCGCGGAGCAGGTTGACCACCGGTGCCCAGAGCTGCAGGCCCCACAGCCGGGGGTTCTCCGCGTGATACCCCCTGGCCTCGTCGCCGACGGCGGCGCCGACCTTCTTGATCAGGTCGGGATTCCAGGTGCTGGCCAGGCCGACGGCCTGCGGGAACACCGTCCCCTCGGCGGTCACCACGCCGCCGCCGTTGTCGATGTCGGTGGACCAGGCGACGCCGTGCAGCGCCTCGGTGCCGGTCTTGAACAGCCCGATGCCCAGGCGGTCCACCGCGGGCTGGTACTGGTGGAGCCAGGAGATCTTCTCGGCCTGGGTGAGGCGGCCGAGCAGGTCGTCGACGCGCTGGTTCAGCGGGAGTGCGGGATCACGGAAGGGGTACTCGTAGACCGCGCGGGCCGGGGCCGCGCACAGCCCCAGGGTCAGGGCGGTCGCGGCCACGGCCGCGACGGCCCTGGTCGCCGCCTTGGTCGATAAGGACATCTCGCCTCCAGGTCAGGGGGAGTCGAAGAACTGCGGGTCTGGGACGCCGTCCGCCCCCGAGCGGCGTACGGCGTCGAAAACGCCCGGCGGAGAGTTCGTCCGGCGGCTCACTTGACGGCGCCCACAGTCACGCCGCGGGTCAGGGTCCGCTGGAAGATGAGGAAGAAGACGACCGCGGGCAGGATGCCGAGCAGCGCCGAGGCGCTGGACATCGTGGCGTCCATCATCTTGTCCCCCTGCAGCACCCCGAGGGCGACCGGAACCGTCTGGTTCTCGTTGGAGATGAGGAAGACCAGGGGCAGGAAGAACTCGTTCCAGGTCCAGATGAAGAAGAAGACGAGCAGCACGCTCAGCGTGGGCCTGCTGATCGGCACGACGATCCGCCACAGGGTCCGCCACCTGCCCGCCCCGTCCAGGGCCGCCGCCTCCAGGATCTCGTGCGGGAAGCGGCCGAGCACCGAGGAGAGCAGGTAGGTCCCGAAGGCGCTCTGGATCACCGTGAAGATGATGATCACCCCGAGCCTGGTGTCGTAGAGGCCGACCTGCTTGGCCAGGTAGTACAGCGGATAGACCAGCGCCTCCTGCGGCAGCGTGTTGGCCACCAGGAAGACGACCAGGATCCACACCCGCCCGCGCACCCTGCCGATGCCGAGCGCGTAGGCGTTGAGCACCGACAGGACCGTCGCGAGCACGGCCACCGAGCCGCTGATCAGCAGGCTGTTCCAGAGCTTGCCGCCGAAGTCGACCCGGTTCCAGAAGTCGACGATCCCGTCGAGGTACAGCTCGCTCGGCAGGCTCAGCGGCCCGCCCGAGGAGTAGTCGGCCGGTGACTTGACCGCGTTGAGCGTGACGATCGCGAACGGCACCAGCATCACGACGGCCAGCACGACCAGCGAGACCAGGACCGAGTACTTCCGGATCATGATTCCCTGTCCTGAACCCGCAGGAAGAAGACCGTCACCGCGATGATCACCAGGGTGAGCACGGTGGCGATCGCCGCCCCGTAGCCGACGTTGGCCTTCTCGAAGAAGTTCTGGTAGCTGAAGTAGGAGGGCACGAGCGTGGCACCGCCGGGGCCGCCCCTGGTCAGTACGAAGATCGGCCCGAAGACCTTGAGCGCGGCGATCGTGCAGGTCAGCAGGACCACGTAGATCTCCGGCCGGATCTGCGGGATGGTGATGTGCCAGAACCGCCGCCACCACGAGGCGCCGTCCATCTCGGCGGCCTCGTACAGCGCGGGGTCGACCCGCTGCAGCCCGGACATGAAGATCACCACCGGGTAGCCGATCTGGAACCAGACCATGATCACCATGACGCTCGGCAGCGCCCAGTCCGGGTCCCCCAGCCAGTTCCTCGGCTCCATCCCCAGCAGCCCGAGCAACTCGTTGAGCGCCCCGAACCTGGGGTGCATGATCCAGCCCCAGACGATCCCGGCCACCGCGACCGGCAGCACCTGCGGCAGGTAGTACGCGGCCCGCAGCACGCCGGCCGCGCGGGGGCCGACCTTCTTGCCCACGTAGTCGAAGAGCGTGGCGGCCAGGACGAGCCCGATGAGCGTCGGGACGATCGCCATCGCCACGATGAGCGCGACGTTGTTGCGGAAGGAGGACCAGAACCGCTCGTCGGCGAGGAGCCGGGTGTAGTTCTCCAGCCCGATCCACCTCGGGTCGCCGATCCCCTGCCAGCGGGTGAAGCCGATGCCGACGTTCATCAGGAACGGCACGACGATGACCGCGGTGAAGAGCACGGCGCTCGGCAGCAGGAACACCAGGTACCCGCGGTCACGAGACCTCGGCATCGGAGGTCTCCTTTCTCTGTGCTGTGCGTACGACCCGCGCCGTGACGCCGTGATCGTCACGGCGCGGGCCGCGGGAGGGGTCAGTTGCCGATGTCGGCGAGGTTCTCCTGGTACGGAGCGGCGATCTCGTCCAGCACCGCGTCGGGGGTCTTGGTGCCGTTGATGAGGTTCTGCACGCCCGCCACCAGCACGTCGTAGTAGCCGGGCGCCGGCCAGTCGGGGTAGAAGGCCAGCCCGTCGGAGGCCGAGAGCGTGTTGAAGTTCTCGATCAGCTCCTTGCTCTTCTCATCGGTGATCGCGGCCGTGTCGGCGGCCACCGGGATGCCGCCGGAGTTGCCGAGCAGGTTCTGGATGTCCTTCTTCATGGTGATGTCGATGAAGTCGTAGGCGAGGTCCTTGTTCTTGGCGTTCTCCGGGACGACCCAGACGTTGCCGCTCGACCCGGCGCTCATCGTGTTGCCCGGCCAGAGGAACGAGCCCCACTCGAAGTCCTTGACGTCGCTGACGAGGCGGCCGTACCACCAGCTGCCGGAGACCAGGATCGGGTACTTGCCACCGATGAAGGAGACGCCCATGTCCTCGGCCTTGATGGCGGCGGAGTCCTTGTCGATGTAGCCCTTCTTCACCCAGTCCGCGAAGGTGTCGGCCGCGTACCTGAACTCCGGCCCCTTGAAGTCGACCTTGCCCTTGTAGAGCTGGAAGGCGTCCACCCAGGAGCGCTGCGCCTTGCTCAGCGCGAGCTGGTAGAAGATCTGCTGCGCGGGGTACTCGGCGCCGCCGACCGCGATGGGGGTGGTCCCCGCCTTGACGAACGTGTCGAGGGCGGCGGTGAACTCCTCGTAGGTGGTGGGCACCTCGACGCCCGCCTTCTTGAAGGCGTCCTTGTTGTAGTAGACCATCACGTACTCGGCGTAGTTCGGGACGCCGTACCACTTGCCCGCGCCCATCACGCCGCGCTCGTCGTACCTGGCGGTGGTCTGGATCGAGGGGCTGAGCAGCTTGTCCCAGCCCCGCTTGGTCACCTCGGGGGTGAGGTCGGTGAGCAGTCCCTGCTTGGAGAGCAGCCCCGCCGTGGCGTTGCCCTTGTTGTACTCCATGACGTCGGGGGCCTCGTCCGAGTTGAGGATCATGCCCGCGGACTGGCGGATCTGCTCGAACGCCTTCTCCTCGAACTTCACCGTCACGTTCGGGTGGGTGGCCTCGAACTGCTTGACGGCCTCGGCCCACGCCTTGCCCATCGCGCTGTCGGCGCCCTCGTAGTGCCAGAGCTTCAGGACGCGGGGGCCGTCCGCGGCGGGCTTGTCCGCCGCCTGCTCGGTGCCGCCGCAGGCGGCGAGCGCCGCGAGCGCCGCCACCGTGGCGACACCGACTCTCAGGTTGAACATGGTCTTCTCCTAGATGGTGGTGATGACGATCGGGACGCCGGCCCCCACCAGCTCGACCCCCGCGATCCGCGCGCTCCCCGAGACGGTCACCCGCAGGCCCTCGCCCTCGGGAAGCGCGGTGATCGTGGTGTCCCCGTCGTGGTCGGAGATCGTGGTGCTGCTCTCGCCCACGCCGTAGGCGACCAGGGTGATCTCCCCGAACGGCCCGTCCCCGACGGCGACGCCGGGCTCGGCGAGCACGGGGATGATCGCGCCGTACCTGACGAACAGCGGGATGCGGTCCAGCGGCGTGGCGACCGTGACGTACCTGCCGCCGTCCAGCACCTCGCCGGTCCAGTGGTCCACCCACCGCCCGGCCGGCAGGTAGACCTTCCTGACCTGCTCGGGCGAGGTCATCGGCGCCACCAGCAGGTCACGGCCGAGCAGGTACTCCAGGTCCGCCTGCCAGGCCACCGGGTCGTCGGGATAGTCGACGCAGAGCGCCCGCATCATCGGCGCCCCGGTCGCGGCGGCCTCGACGGCGGCCGTGTAGATGTACGGCATCAGCCGGTAGCGCAGCCTCAGCGCCTCGACCGCCTCCGCCTCCACCTCGGGGAACTCCCACGGCTCCCGGCTGGTGGTGCCGTGCAGGCGCAGCAGCGGGGAGAACGCGCCGAACTGGGTCCACCTGACGTACAGGTCGTCGGTGGGGCGGCCGGTGAACCCGCCCGCGTCGTGGCTCCAGAAGGGGATGCCGGACAGGCCGTGTGCCAGCCCGCCACGGAGCGTGCTGCCCATCGCCGGGTAGCCGGTGTAGGTGTCGCCGCTCCACTGCGCCGAGTGCCGCTGCCCGCCGAGGAACGACGAGCGCGCCCAGACCATGCCGTGCCCGGCGATCTCGCGGGTCACCTCGGAGACCGCGTCGTTGAAGAGCAGCGTGTAGACGTTGTGCAGGTCGGTGCCCGACATGCCGTTGGCCGCGACCGCGTCGCGCGGCACCCCCTCGGCGAAGTCGGTCTTGAAGACCTGGACGCCCTGTTCGAGCAGCGGGCGGAGCAGTCCCTGGAACCACTCGGTGGCCGCCGGGTTGGTGAAGTCGACGATGCCGCAGGCCGGGTAGGAGCCGTGCCAGCAGTCGGCCACATAGACCTCACCATCAGGCTTTTTCAGGAAATATCCCTTCTCGGCCGCTTCCGGGAAGACAGGGCTGAGATGGGAGATGTACGGGTTCATCCACAGGCAGACCTTGAACCCCATCTCCTTCAGCTCGGCCAGCATGCCGGTGGGGTCGGGGAAGCCGCCTGCGTCCCAGCGCAGGTCGGACCAGTGCCCGTCGGTCTGCCAGTAGGTGTCCAGGTGGAGGACGTCGCACGGGATGCCGCGCTCGCGGATCCTCCGCGCCCTGGCCATCACCCGCTCCTGGGTGTCGACGAAGAACCCCGAGGAGATCCAGGTGCCGAACGCCCACTTCGGCGGGAGCAGCGGCGCGCAGGTCAGCAGGTCGAACCGGCCGAGCACCTCGGACGGGGTGGGCCCGGCGATCACGTAGTAGTCGATCAGGTCGTCCGGTACCACGATCTGCACGCAGCTGTGCGTGGTCTGGCAGACGTCGAACTCCACTGGCGTCCCGCTGTCCACCAGCACGCCGTAGCCCCTGCTGGACAGGTAGAACGGAACGTTCTTGTACGCCCGCTGCGACTCGGCGCCGAACGCGTCGAAGTTCCACATGACCGGCCGCTGGCCGCGCTTGTCGAGCCGGGTGAACGACTCGCCGAACCCGCTGAACGCCTCGTCGGCGGGGGCGGCGAAGCTCTCGTGGTAACCGACCACCGCACCGTTCGAACTGGAGCGGCCGAACGGCAGCGTGCGCAACCGGCCGCTGATGTCGGTGTGCCCCCGGTCCTGCTCCAGCAGCGGCGCCCCGCTCGCGTCGGTGAACCTCAGGTGCCAGGGCGCCAGGGTGATCTCCGCGCGCAGTGAGCCCGCGTCCAGCAGGATCGTCCCGTCGCGGCTCTCCACCCGCGCCCCGGCGAACTCGCCCGGCGTGACCATGGAGATCGCGGCGGCCGACCGGGTCCGCGCATCCGCGTCCTGGCCGAGCCGGACCCGGATCACGCCCTCGCCCGCCACACTCACCTGGACCAGCAGCGTCTCCTCGGCGGAGGTCACCGCCTTCAGGATCACCCCGGCCGCGTCCGAGGCGACCGGTTCCGCCGAGATCAGCGCCGACAGGCCCTCCTCGCCGTGCGACCGGACGGGCAGCTCCGGCGGATCGGCGACGAAGTACTCGTGCGCCACCAGGGGTGGACGGTAAGGCATGGGAACTCCAGCGCTCGGCTACCTGTTGCGGAATTAGTTTTGCGTCCAAACCAACAAACGTCAATGCCTCCACCTGTCCGGCCCTGGGGTGAGGAACCAGCGGACAGCCATTGGCGCTGAGAACGATCAAGAGGCACTGAGGGCTGAAACATCCTCATTTGTAACGCATCAATCACCATGAGTTGATCGCGACCGATATGGCCCACCTCAACTGCCTGGGCCGCTACGCGATCGCCTCCTCGGCCCCGGACAAGAACCTGCGGCCGCTCGGCGCGGCGGCGTTACCCGAGGCCAGTTCCGCCGGCACCGCTGTCGTGGACGAGGACGGCGTCTGAAGCGCGAACCGTTCGAATCGCGGTGACGCAATGTGGCCACTGGCGAAGTCGACGGTCAGTGATCTCCTTGCTGTCGCTACGTTCTACAGCTGAGAACGGCTGCCAGGCCCACCACGCGCGTGGATCTTAGAGCGGATCGTCGCGACATAATGCGGCAAAGTGACTTCCCCCAAATAAGCGTCCGAGGACATACGGACTTCCGGCGGCTCTGGACAGGTCTGGCCATCAGCCGGCTCGGATCGGCCGTCGGCATAGTGGCACTGCCCGTTATCGCCGTCACCGTTGTCGGGGCCTCGACGTTCCAGGTCGCGCTGCTATCGGCGCTGACCGCGATCACCACCGCGCTGCTGGCGTTCCCCCTTGGCGGTCACGTCGAGTTCAAGCGCAAACGCCCGATCATGATCACGGCTGACGTCATCAGGTTCGCCTGCCTGGCGAGTGTTCCGATCGCGGCGCTCCTGGGCCTGTTGACCTTCGCGCAGCTGGGTGTGATCGCCGTGGTCAACGCCGCGTGCCAGATCGCGTTCACCGCCGCCGCGCAGGCTCACCTCAAGGCGCTGGTCTCAGCGCAACAACTGATCGAAGCCAACAGCCGCCTGAAGTCGACGCGCTGGCTCGGCATCTCGGCCGGTCCGTCGCTGGGCGGCGCACTCATCGGCTTTCTTACCGCAGTGGGTTCCCTGGTCATCGACGCCCTGTCTTTCCTGGTCAGCGCGTTAGCGGTCAGGACCCTGCGCACTCCGGAGCCGGCCCCGCCCGTGCGTGACGAGCGCTCGTCGTGGCGTGCGGAGCTGTTTGCCGGATGGCGCTTCGCCTGGGGGCATCCGATACTCCGGCCGATCCTGATCAGCTGGGTGGCCTTCGCCGGCGCCAGCTCGATGGCGGCCTCGGTGAGCGCCGTGTTCTATCTGCACGACCTGGACCGACACGCGCATGTCGCTCTTCACCGCCGCGGGCGTGATGTGCACCGCCGCCATACTGCTGCCTCGCAGGTGAAGTCGGGAAAGCCATCTTCAGCCGGGGCGAGGACCGCTCGCTGGGTAGTACGGCCACGATCAGAGGGCCTACCCCACGAAGCAAGTTGCTTGATAACTTCGGTTATCCCGTAGCTCTTGAGCGATCCGGCCAGGGCCTCCTCACCGCAGAACCGGCCGTCCTTCTGGTGCGCCGGCCTTCCACGCTGCGCGCAGTGAGGGACGCGCTCGTGACCGCGGTGCCACTGGGCCGCTCCGGCTGTCAATCGACGTGCCGACTCCGGTGAAGGCCCCGGTCACCGGCGGATCTCCCGGGGGGCGATAACGGTGGCCAGGCCGTCGAGCAGGCGTTCGAGGCCGAAGGTGAACAGTGATCCCAGGTCGAGCTCCGCGCCCGGCTCCGTGACCTGGGCGATCAGCGGCCCGTCGACGGACAGCTTGGTCCTGCCCCACTGCTTGCTGGTCATCCCCGTGTCCAGCTCGGCGGCGGCCTCGCTCTCGATGTTGATCGCCGTCCCCCGGACGTAGTTCACGATTGTGCCGTAGACGTGCAGCCGGGTGCTCGGGTCCAGGCCGAGGCCGTCGAGTGCGCGCAGCGTCCACAGCCCGTACGCCATCTGCCCCGGCAGCGTCACCGGCCGGGTGATGGACACCAGCCGCGGCAACCAGGGATGACACTGGTAGGCCGCCCATTGCAGCTGCGCGGCCACCCGCAGGTGGGAACGCCATCCCGGCGGCGGCTCCGGATATTCGATCTCGGCGAACGCGGCGTCGGCGATCAGCTGGGTGAGCTCGGCCTTGCCCTCGAGATGCCGGTAGAGGGCCATGGTGGCGACCCCGAGGTCGGCCGCCACTGCCCGCATGGACAACGCTGCCAAGCCGTCGGCGTCGGCGATCTCCATGGCCACACGGACGACGCGGTCACGTTCGAGACCTCCGGCCGAACGCGAGGGCAGTCTCCGGGCGGCGACCACGGCGCCGACCCGGGACGTGGACTCGATGGCGCCCGCCTGCTTGAGCGCGGCGAGCGCCTTGCTGGCCGTCGCCATCGCGACGCCCCACTCGCGCATGATCGCTCGGGTGGTGGGGACGGGGTCGCCAGACCGCAGCTCTCCATCGGCGATACGCCGCTCGATGTCGGCGACGATCCGGAGGTACGGCGATTGCGGAGCGTTCACGTCGGCCATGCTGCCACGCCTCAGCGGTCAGGCATCCAGTTGCCGTGCAGGCCGAGCGGCACTCTGACAGGGAGGTGGACGCGCGCGACGGGCTCACCGGTGAAGTCCTGGGCCGAGAGAATCACCAGGTCGCTCGCGTTCCGGAGGGGATTGTGCACGTACGTGAGCAGGTACCCCTCGTCCTCGCCTTGCCCCGCGGCGGCGAACACCGCCTCCCCGACCGCCTCGTCCTTTCCGAACCCGTGCACCTCGGTCGTCCCCCGTTCCAGGTCATGCTTGACCAGGGCGTTGGTGAAGGCGTCGTCCGGCGGCATGCCCTCGGGGGCAAACGGGATCCCGTACAGGGCGGTCGCGGCCGAATAGCCATATCGGTACGGGCGGGTGGTACGCGCCTCGTTCACCCGCGGGAAGTCCTGCGGCCGGTCGTCGACGCGCCGCTGGTGGATCTTGTCCGGCGTGATCGTCCAGCGGTCCAGCGTGGGCCGGATCGCCCCGGGGTCGGCGGGATCGAACGGGCCCTCGGCCGTGACCAGGTCGACCACGATCGAGTCGCCGTCGTCGTAGGCGTTGAGCGTGTGGCTGACGTGGATCGGGTCGATGTCCAGCCACCGTACGTCGCCGCCCGCCCGCGGCATGACGCCCACCCGCGTCGGGTGCTCCGGCAGCCACCGGCAGTCGAACCCGTCGAAGCCCAGCGGCGTGTCCCACAACACCACGTGATTCTCGGTGAGCGCGAAGTCGTGCATGAACGGTGTCCGCGTCATGGGGATGCCGGTGGTCTGGATGACGGTCCCCCCGGCGTCGGTCACGATGTACTGGACGAAGTCGTGGCCCACCATGTACGACAGCGAATGCAGCTCGCCGGTGAGCGGGTCGTGCTTGGAATGTGCCCCCGCCGTGAACCCTTCCGCGGTCCCTCCCAGCGCGCACACGCCCACGGTATTCAGCTCCTCATCCAGTTCGGCGGGTGGCAGGCCGCCTTCCGCCATGGCGAAGGTGCGCTGGGCGTGCTCGATCACGTGCACCATGGGAGCGAAACCCGGTGTACGCACGAAACGGTTGCGGTACCACTCGGCCTGGCCGTCACGCAGCCGCACCCCGTGCACCATGCCCTGGCCCATGCCCCAGATGTGCACAACGGGGTCTTCAACGCCCAGCGGGTTGGGCCCGTTGCGCAGGTAGCGACCGTTGAGCTCGGCCGGGATCCGCCCGGTGACAGGCAGGTCGTAGGCGGTGACTTCTTCAGTGACGGGCGCGAAGGGCCCTTCCAGATACTTCATGTGGACACCGTACGCAGGAGAACGCCTTACCCTGTGGCAGCAACGGAAAATGCCGTACTGTGCACTAGTGCAACCGCATAAGCCCACCCTAAAAGGACCCTCGCGGCATCACGGTTCTGAAGAGAAGGCGAGGCAGCGTGCACACCCTCCAGCGGGGGAGCCCGTTGTCGCTCTGGCCTGATCCGATGTAAGGGCGCCGTAGGACTGGTGTGCCGGTTGGTGGATGTGGCGGGCCGGGCCGAGGATGCCGCTGACCTTGCCCGGGTGCTCCACGTCGACGCCGGTCAGCGATATTCGTCCGTCGTACGTGTGGGCCTACACTGCGGCCGGTGTGATCACGCTGACCGTGGCGGCCCTGGCGTGGCGGCGAGGCGGGACCGCGGGAGTACAGGCCGTCGTGGCGCTGGTTCTCGTACCGTACACGGCGTTCTATGTTTGCTTCGGCCTGCTGATGCCAGTGCTCATGGACGATTATTGGGCAGAGAGCTGGTACCCGTGCATGGTTCTGTGGCTGGCGAGCGCGGCCGGGCTCCTCTACCTCGCGGGAGTGGCCCTGCTCTTCCTCGCCGGGGGCGCCCACCACGGCAGGCGCCTCCACACCGCGGAGGACAAAGGAGGGCCGTTTCATGTTCGCGGTCCTGGCCGCAGCCGCGGAATACGAGCTGGAGCTGCACGCCGAACGCCAGGCCGAGGGGATCGCCGCCGCCAAGCGCCGCGAGGCCACCGGAGCCATGCTGTCCGGCAAGAAGAAGACCGGCCGGCCCCGCCGAGCTGGCCACGCTACGCCGCCTGGTCGACGACGGTGTCTCGGTCGCCGAGGCCGCCCGCACGCTCAAAATCGGCCCTTCCACCGCCTACGCGGCACTCGCGGGACGCTGACCAGCAACTATCCCACCCGCATCCCACTTCTGCCCTGGGGCGCCCCAGCAAGATCGTTCTCATCGATAACGGCTGTCCGCCGGTTCCTCAACCCCGGGCCCCGGATCATCGGCGACCCACGGAGCCGGAACGGCTCCCGCGCGGACTCCACGGCTTGAGCCAGGCTCCCTACCTGTGGATAATTAGTTTAGGTTCCATCCAAATAAGGGAGTGGCCGGTGGACTGGCCCCGAGGGTTCGGCGGGCTGTGTTACGGCGGGGACTACAACCCCGAGCAGTGGCCGGAGGAGGTCTGGAAGGAGGACGTCGCGCTGATGCGGCGGGCCGGGGTCAACCTGGTCAGCGTCGGAGTGTTCTCCTGGGCACGGCTGGAGCCCACACCGGGCGCCTACGACTTCGGCTGGCTCGACCGCGTCCTCGACCTGCTGCACGACGGCGGGATCCGGGTCAACCTCGCCACCCCGACCGCCTCCCCTCCCCCCTGGTTCGGCCTCGCCCGCCCCGACGCCCTCACCGTCACCCCCGACGGCACCCGGCTCACCCACGGCAGCCGCGACACCTACTGCGTGCACTCCCCCGCCTACCGCGCCGCCTCCGTCCGGATCGCCCGAACCCTCGCCGAGCGCTATCGTGACCACCCGGCATTGACCATGTGGCATGTGCACAACGAGTACGGCACCGTCTGCCACTGCGACCACGCCGCCGACGCGTTCAGGGTCTGGCTACGGTCGCGGCACGGCACCCTGGAGGCGCTGAACGACGCCTGGACCACCTCGTTCTGGAGCCAGCACTACTCCGCCTGGGAGCAGATCACCCCGCCCCGCGCCACCCAGTACCTGCCCAACCCCGCCCAGGTCCTGGACTTCCGGCGGTTCGTCTCCGACGCGATGCTCGACCACTTCCGCGAGCAGAAGGCGGTGCTGCGCGAGCTCACCCCGAACATCCCGGTCACCACGAACTTCGTGCTCGGCGACTGGGTGCCGGTGAACCAGCGGCACTGGGCCGCGGAGGTCGACCTGGTGGCGATCGACCACTACCCGTCCGCCGACCCACCGGCCGAGACCGCCTTCGCCGCCGACCTGGCGCGCGGCTGGGCCTCGGGGAAACCCTGGCTGCTGATGGAGCAGGCGGTGGTCACCTACACCGGCCCCCGGATGCTCGCCAAGCGGCCCGGTGAGATCACCAGGCTGAGCCTGTCGCACATCGCGCGGGGCTCGCGGGGTGCGATGTTCTTCCAGTGGCGGGCCTCCCGGGGCGGTGCCGAACTCTGGCACGCGGGCATGGTGCCGCACGCCGGACCGGACTCGCGGATCTTCCGCGAGATCTGCGACCTGGGCGCGCTGCTGCCCACCCTGCAGGACGCCTGCGCGGCCCCCGTCGAGGCCGGGGCCGCGATCCTCTGGGACGTCGAGGCGAACTGGGCACTCCAGGCCCCCGGCCTGCCCTCCACCGAACTGAACCACACCGAGGCCGTACGCCAGGCGCACCGGGTGCTCTACCGGCACGGCGTCACCGCCGACCTCGTGCACCCATCCGCCGACCTGTCGGCGTACCCGCTCGTCCTCGTCCCGAGCCTCTACCTCATCTGCGACGCCGACGCCGAGAACCTGCGCCGCTACGTCGCGGGCGGCGGCACCCTGGTGGTCTCCTACCTCAGCGGCGTCGCCGACGAGCACGCCCGCGTCCGCCTCGGCGGCTACCCCGGCGCCCTCCGCGACCTCCTGGGCATCAGGGTCGAGGAGTTCCACCCCCTCCCCCCGGACATCGCCCTCACCCTCTCCGCCCGATCCGGCCCGCACCCGGCCACCTCCGCACCCACCGAGGCCGAAACCCCCGCGCGGTCCCGCCCCGGAGCCGGCCCCTTCGCCTACGGCCAGGCGGAGACCGGCACGTTCTGGAGCGAGCACGTGCACCTGGAGGGCGCCGAGGCGCTGGCCGTCTACACCGGTCCGCACACCCTGGGCACCCCGCTCTCCGGCCGACCCGCGATCACCCGCCATTCGTACGGCTCCGGCACCGCCCTCTACGTCTCCACCCGCCTGACCGACGACGCCTACGCCCGCCTGCTCGGCCTGGAACCCGTCCCCGTGGAACTCGTCCGGCGCGGCGACTGGCTCTTCGCCATCAACCACGGCGACGAAGAACAGCGGGTCAAGGGTCTGCACCTGCCCCCGGGCGGTTTCGCCGTACGGACACGCCCCGACCTGGAGCCCTGACCTCTGGAGCCCGGACGTACGCGAACCGCGTGTCCGGCTGGGCGACCTGCCCTCGGCCGGGCCGTACGGCTCCGAACCCCGCCTGGCCTTCCCCGCCTGGCAGAACACTCGCTCAGTGCCTACGCCGCCGCGGATTCCCGAACTTTCCGGCGCTCGCTTCCAACCCTCGGCCCCTCGGCGGAGTTGTTCAGCGTTATCTAGCGAGGAACCCCGGGCGTTCACGCCCGGGAGGAATCGCTTCCCGGCCCTGGGGTTGTGAACGTCCGGTCGTTGGTCCGGGCGCTCCTGGTTTTCGATGTATTTTTTGAAGGCTCAAAAGGGCGCCGCCGCAGGAGGCGGCGAAGTAGGACGGAGACCGCAAGCGGCCGCCCCGCAGATACCTGCGGACAGCGGGATACTCCTTGCGCAGCAGGCGGGCCGAGACGCCCTTGAGGGAATCGACCAGGGCCGCAAGGACGACCTTGGGCGGGCAGCCGACG
>NZ_JBFAOJ010000048.1:0-68830 GCF_040675205.1 Streptosporangium sp. NPDC049644
GGCCACACCAGGCGCCGCCACACCCACCTGCCGGCCCGGAACACGCGCACCGCAACGCGGCACATGTCCCGGAGGGCGTCCAGCACCGCAGCGGCGGCGCTGTCCGGGCCGTCGCACGCGTTCGCCGAACTCGACTTCCGCGGCCACATGCTCCAGCACCTCCTCATCGGCATGTACGCGCCGCTCGCCCTGGTGCTGGGCGCGCCGATCACGGTGCTGCTGCTCGCCCTGCCCGCCGCCCACGCCCGCCGCCTCATCCGTCTCCTGCGCGGCCGCCCCGCCCGCGCCCTGACCCGCCCCTGGGTCGCGCTGTCGCTGAGCACCGGCAGCCTGGGCGTCCTGTACTTCACCCCCCTGTACCAGGCGACCACCACCCGCCCCGCCCTGCACACGCTCCTGCATCTGCACTTCCTGGCCGCCGGATGCCTGTTCGCCTGGGTCATCGCCGGCCCCGATCCCACCCCCGGCCGCCCGGGCGTGCCGGCTCGCCTCGTCGTCCTGGGCGTCGCGATCGCCGCCCACGCCGTCACCTCCCAGCTCCTGTACGCCGGGTTCCTCATCGGCGTCCAGGCCCCCATCACCCAGATCCGCGGCGGCGCCGAACTCATGTACTACGGCGGCGACGTCGCCGAACTCCTCCTGGCCGTCGCCCTCGTCACCACCTGGCGCCCGCCCCCCGCCACACGCCTGGGTGCGCGTGGCGGGACGACGCCCGCGCGGTTGACGACCTCCATCAGTCCTGCTCCCCACCGGAGGTGGTGATCGTCCCACCGGCGTCCCCGGCGAGTGCGCGGCTGATGACCAGGCGCTGGATCTGGTTGGTGCCCTCGAAGATCTGCATGACCTTCGCTTCGCGCATGTAGCGCTCGACCGGGAAGTCGCGGGTGTAGCCGTACCCGCCGAGGACCTGCACGGCGTCGGTGGTGACCTTCATGGCGTTGTCGGTGGCGACCATCTTGGCGATGGACGCCTCCCGGCTGAACGGGCGGCCCCGGTCCTTCAGCCGCGCGGCGTGCAGGGTCGTCGCGCGGGCGCTCTGGACGGCCGCCTCCATGTCGGCGAGCAGGAAGGCAAGGCCCTGGTGCTCGATGATCGGCTTTCCGAAGCTCTCCCGCTCCTTCGCGTACGCCACGGCCTGGTCGAGCGCCCCCTGGGCCAGGCCGGTGGCGACCGCCGCGATGCCCAGCCGGCCGGAGTCGAGGCCGGCCAGCGCGATCTTGAGACCGTCGCCCTCCGCGCCTATCCTGCGCCGGGCGGGGACACGGACGTGATCCAGGCGCATGGTGGCGGTCGCGGATCCGGTCAGGCCCATCTTCCGCTCGGGCGGATCGGCGCTCAGGCCCTCCGCGCCGGCGGGGACCAGGAAGCAGGAGATGCCCTTGCGATCGTCGGAGGTCCGCGCCATCACCTGGTAGAAGTCGGCGTGCCCGCCGTGGGTCGTCCACGCCTTCGCGCCGTCGAGAACGTAGTCGTCCCCGTCCCGTACGGCGCGGGTGCGCATGGCGGCGGGATCGGAGCCCGCGTGCGCCTCGCTCAGGCAGTACGCGCCGAGCAGGTCACCGCCGAGCATGCCGGGCAGCCACTCCTCCCGCTGCTCCGCCGTGCCGAAATCGACGAGCCCGAAGCAGGACAGGGCATGCACGCTCACACCGACGCCGATGCTCGACCAGACCGCCGCGATCTCCTCGAGCACCTGCAGGTACACCTCGTACGGCTGGCCTCCGCCACCGTACTCCTCGGGATAGGGCAGCCCGAGGACGCCGACCGCGCCGAGGGTCCTGAAGACCTCACGCGGAAACTCCTCGTCGGCCTCCGCCCGAGCGGCCCGGGGCGCGAGCTCCTTGCCGACGAGGTCCCGGACGAGGTTGATCAGATCAGCGCTCTCGCTGGTGGGCATGACACGCGACGCGGGCATGGGTGATCCTCCGAGGACTAATTCGAGTACCACAGTATCAGATCTGGTACTCTGCCATAGAGTCGGCGGCATGCCACTTCCAGGGAAGGCTCGCGCGCGCCGCGAGGAGATGCTGGTTCAGCTCCGGGAGCTGTTCCTGACCGAGGGATTCTCTTCGTTCAACATCGGAGACCTGGCAGAACGGTTGCGGTGTTCGAGAACCACCCTGTACGCCGTGGCGCCGAGCAAGGAGCAGATCGTGGTCGCGGCCGTGCGCTCGTTCTTCAAGTCCGCGGCCGAACATGTCGAGGCCCGGGTCGCGGCCTCCGACGACCCGGCCGGACGACTGGCGATCTACCTGGAGACCGTCGCCTCGGAACTCCAGCCCGCCTCGGCCGTGTTCTTCGCGGACCTGGCCGGCTTCGGCCCGGCCAACGACGTGTACCAGGAGAACACCCGGTACGCGGCCCGGCGGGTCCAGGCCCTGGTGACCGAGGGAGTGCGGGCCGGAGCGCTGCGCCCGGTGCACGCGTCGTTCGTGGGAGCCGCCGCGGCCGAGGTCATGGGCGCGATCCAGCGCGGGACCATCCAGGCGAGCACCGGGCTCGACGCCGCCGAGGCGTACCGGCAACTCGCCGACCTGGTCATGACCAGCCTGACCGATCCGAAGGAGAGGACGACACCGTGACCACCGAAAAGGGCGGGCCGCTGGCGGGCCTGCGCGTCCTGGAGCTCGCCGGGCTGGGGCCCGCTCCGCACGCGGCCATGGTGCTCGCGGACCTGGGGGCCGACGTGGTCCGGGTGGATCGGCCGAGGGGCCGGGCTCTGGAACTCGGGAGCCCCGGCGACGCCGATGCCGTCCTGCGCGGCCGGCGCTCGATCCCCGTGGACCTGAAGGAACCGGAAGGGCGGGCTCTCGTCCTGGATCTCGCCGAGCGCGCCGACGTCATGATCGAGGGCTTGCGGCCCGGCGTGGTGGAGCGGCTCGGCGTCGGGCCACAGGAGTGCCTGGCGCGTAACCCCCGGCTGGTCTTCGGGCGGATCACAGGGTGGGGTCAGGACGGGCCGTTGGCCGGGGACGTCGGTCACGACATCAACTACATCGGGCTGACCGGCGCGCTGCACGCCATGGGCCGGGCCGGCCAGGCGCCCGCTCCCCCGCTCAACCTCGTCGGCGACTTCGGCGGCGGATCCATGCTGCTGCTGGTCGGCGTGCTGGCCGCGCTCTGGGAGCGCTCACTGTCGGGCAGGGGGCAGGTGGTCGACGCCGCGATGGTGGACGGGACCGCGCTCCTGAGCCAGATGGCCATGGCGCTTCGCGGCATGGGAGTGTGGCGTGACCGGCGGGAGAGCAATCTGCTCGACGGCGGTGCCCCGTTCTACGACACCTACGAGTGCGCGGACCGGCGGTACGTGGCGGTGGGAGCTCTGGAACCCCAGTTCTTCTCGGCGCTGCTGGACGGGCTGGGCATCGACGCGAACGACCTCGGGGCGCAGCACGACCGCGCGGGCTGGCCTGAGATGAGAGGGCGCTTCACCACCACGTTCGCGTCTCGTACGCGTGAGGAGTGGGCCGCGCGGTTCGCGGGCACCGAAGCGTGCGTCACCCCCGTGCTGACCTTCGCCGAGGCGGCCGAGCATCCCCATCTGGCGGCACGCGCCACGTACGTCGAGGTGGGCGGGGTGGTTCAGGCGGCGCCCGCGCCGAGGTTCTCCAGAACTCCCAACGCGCGACCCGAACCGGTCGACGGCCGGGCGCTGACCGCGGCGGAGGCTCTCGCGCGGTGGGCGTAGCCGGTGCGCCGAACTCCCCCGCCGGGTGTCAGCCGGGTGGCGCGGCGGCGCCCTCGATCTGCTCGGTCAGCAGTTCGGCGAGCACGGCGACCCGTTCGACGGCTTCGACCGCCTTGGCCGCCGGAACCGAGATGCTCAGCCGGGTCGCGCCGGCCGCGACGTACTCCGCCAGCCAGGCGGCGATCCGGTGGTCCTCCCCCACGCCGCACAGGTGGAGCAGGCGAGGAGCGGCGGGGCCGAACCAACGGCCGAGGCTCGACTCCAGCTCCTGCCCGGACTGGCCGGCGGACGCGCACCAGACATTGAGCCCGAACCAGTCCGGAGCAGGGCGGCCCAGGGCCGCCGTACGCCGGACGATCTCCTGACGGGTCTCGCGATACCGGCGAGGCGTGCACAACAGCCCCAGCCAGCCGGATCCATAGGTGGCCGCGCGCTCGACCGCCGCCTCCCCCGCCCCGGCGATCACCAGGGGCGGAGCGGGCCCCGTCGTCGCGATCGACGCCTGCTCCAGGTCGAAATGCACGCCATGGTGGTCGACCACCTCGCCGCGCATGAGCCGGCTCAGCACGTCGAGACTCTCGTTGAGACGCTTTCCGCGGCTTCGGGGGTCGACACCGCAGTTGGCGGCCTCCCTGGGGTCGTCGCCGCCTGCCCCTACGGCAAGGACGAGACGTCCGGGTGCGAACGAGGTCACGGTGGCGAGCTGACGGGCGGCGATCAACGGGTGCCGGAGCGCCAGCTGGAAGGCGCCGACGACCACGCGGAGTTCGGGCCCGGCCGCCAGGAGCGCCGCCGCCGCGAGGAGGCCGTCGATGCCCTGACCTCCCCGGTAGCTGACGTGGTCACCTACCGACACATGGTCGAGGCCGGCGTCGCGGACCGCCCGGGCGAACCGGGCGAGATCGGTGGCGGGCGCGGTGAGCAGGTCCGGCTGGATCGCGATCCCCACCGCGCAGGTCCTGCGCGGCGCGGTCGTCCCCACGGCCGTCACCGGTCGGCCTGAAGCGGATCGAGGCCATAGAGCTCGTTGTGCTCGCCCAGCGCCGGGACATCGGGACACTCCGTGATGGCCTGTCCGTCGAAGAGCAGCGGTTGCCGTACGGACCGGTGACCTGACGGGAGGTCGAGCAGCAGTCGGCGCGCCTTGACCTGCGGATCGTCGAACACCTCCGGGACACGGCGAACGTGGCCGCAGCTGACACCCCGTCGTTCCAACCGGCCGATGACATCATCGGACCGCCGCGCGGCGAGCGCGCGGGACAGGAGTGTTCGCAACCGGTCGGCGCGACTCTCCCGTTCGCCGGTGGAGAGGCCGCCCAGGTCGCCCAGCCCCAGCTCGTCGCAGAGCGCGGCCCACTGCCGGTCCTCCCCGGCGATCGCGAGCGTCACCGCACCACCGTCCCCGCACCGGAACATCCCGTACGCCGGTTCCCGTGGCGGATAACCCGTGGTCTCCTCGCCCGCCAGGTGTCCCCCCATCCGTACCGCCTGCCAGGCCACCAGGCAGTCGAGCATGGAGACATCGACGTGCGCCCCACCGCGAGCCTGACGTGCGAGCAGGCCGCTCAGTACCCCGATGACGGCGAAGGCTCCCGCCACGAGATCGGCGGCCGGAACCACGCCGACGCCGTCCTGCGCCCCGTCCAGCAACCCGGCCCGCCCCTGCACGGTGAGGTCGTGGCTGCCGAGTTCACGATCCGGCCCGCTCTGGCCGTAGCTCGACACCGACACGACCACCAGGTCGGGGAAATCCAGCCGAAGCCGCTCCGGGGAGAGGCCCAGTCGTTCCAGAACGCCGGGCCGGAAGCCCTCGATCAGGACGTCGGCGTCGGCCAGCATGGACCGGAGGGCCGCCCGCCCCGGCGCCGTCTTGAGATCGAGCGCGACGGACCGCTTGTTGCGGTTCAACGCGCGAAAGAGGGCCGGATGACGCCGGGTGGGGTCCCCGGTCGGCCGCTCGACCATGGTCACCCGCGCGCCGAGGTCGGCCAGCACCATGGTGGCGAAGGGCCCGGGGTACTGCTCGGCCAGGCTGACGACGACGATCCCCGCCAGAGGTCCGGAGCTCATCCGACCGTCCACCGGGGCTCACGGCGCTCGGCGAACGCGCGGGGGCCCTCGACGAAGTCCGGATGCGACCAGTGGGACCGCACCAGCGACCAGCCGTACTCGGCGGACTGCGAATAGGGCATCTCGGTCGACGCCCACACGGCCTGCTGGGAGAGGGACACGGCCTGCGGCGAGTTGGCGGCGATGTCCCTGGCGATCTGCAGCGCCGTCTCCATGAGCTGGTCGGGCGCGGTCAGCTCTTCGACCAGGCCGAGCTGGTACGCCCGTGCCGCGGGCAGCCGGAAGTTGCGGCCCTGGAGTGTCATGCGGAGGGCGGTGCCGAGCGGGAGCCGCCTGGCCAGGCCGGTGTTCTCGATGCCGCCCACCTGCCCCACGTTCACGTGGCTGTCGAGGAACTGCGCGTGCTCGACGGCGACCACGATGTCGCTGTCCACCACGAAGTGGAGGCCGGCGCCGGCTACCAGCCCGTTGACCGCGCAGATGACGGGCTTCCACACACGGTTCTGGCGGGAGGTGAAGTGCAGTTCGTCGGTGATGTTGCCGCTGCCCATGGCGACCTGCCCGCTCTCCGCGACGGAGTCGACGTCGACCCCGGTGCAGAAGTGCCTGTCGCCCGCGCCCGTGATGATCACGCAACGGATGTCGTTGTTCATCCGCACCTCCTCCCAGACGGCGCGGAAGCTCGGGAACATCGACACGGTGATCGAGTTGCCCCGGGCGGGACGGTTCAGGGTGATGCGCGCGATGCCGTCGGCGACATCGAACAGCAGATCGGCGTCGACGCCCTCGGGCAGGTCACCGAACGGCACAGGCATGGGGAACTCCTGGGACTCTCTGGGGTGATTCTGGGTGGCACGGACCGGTCACCGGCCGCCGGCCGCCCTGGAGTGCGTCAGAGGCGTGACCGGAAAGTCCCGCCTCTCCTCCAGGACGTGGTGGTGCAACGCCAGGGAGTGGGCACGCATCAGCGTCGTCGCCTGGTGCCGGTCGCCCGCCGCGATGGCCGCGATGATCATGCGGTGCGTCTGGAGCACGCGACGCTGCTGCTCCAGCGCGGGGTAACCGGAGGTGATGGCGACGACGTCGGCCCACTCCAGCTCCTGGGTCGACCAGAGGCCCGCCAGGGCTCCGGCCGTCAACGTGAGCGTCGCGTTGCCGCACAGCTGGACGAGCGTCTCGTGGAACTCCCGGCCCACGAGGGTGAACTGGTGGGCGACGCCGAGCGCGCGTTCCTGCTTGTCCACCAGGTCGTTGAGCTGCGGGACGACCTCGTGGTGCCGGTCGGGGCGGGACGCCGCGACCCCGGCGCAGAGTGGCTCGATCTCACTGATGGCGTCGGCCAGGTCGCCGACGGTGACCTGGTTGAAGCGGAGCAGGAGTCCCAGGCTGTAGGTGGTGCCGATCTGGGAGGGCGCGTGAACCACCGCCCCGCCCTGGTTCCCGCGGCGCACCGACACGAGCCCTTCGGCCTCCAGGATGCGCAGCGCCTCCCGATAGGACGGCCGGCTCACGTTGAGCTCGCGCATCATCTCCTCCTGCCTCGGCAGGAGCGAGCCCTCCGGCAGTTCCCCGCTGATGATCCTGTTCCGGATCGCGTCCGCCACCATCTCCGCGATGGCGGGCTGCGCCATCTGCGGAAGGGTTCCGGCAGTCTGCCGGAGTAGATCGGAGTCGCTGCTCACGCAGCCTCCTTCGGCTTTCCTCAGTCTTCCACCGTCACGGAAACTTACTGTACAAAGATAACACAGATTGCTGTTCGGAGCTGATCGGTTAGGAGACGATGATGACGACTGAAGGTTGCACTCCGATGACCTTCGCGCACGCGTTCTGGCAACGCTCCCGCGAGCGCCCCGACCAGCCGGCACTCGCCACCTCCGAGGTACGGCTCTCCTACCGAGAGCTCTACCACCGCGCCGGGGTGGTGGGCCGGGCGTTTCGCGAACTCGGGGTCGAACGCGGCGATCGGGTGGCGGTGCTCGCGCCGAACCGGCTCGAAGTGGCACTGCTCATGGTGGCCGCCGGCACGGCCGGCGTCGCCGTCGCGCCGGTGAACTGGCGGCTCTCCGCCGAGGCGGCCACGGCGGTGGTGGCGGATCTCGCACCGAAGGCGGTCTTCGCGGCCGGCGCGTTCGCCGAGGTGGCGCGGGCCGCCACGGACGTGCCGGTGGTGGACCTGGACGACGGGGACCCCCGGTGGCTGGGGCTCGGGCCCACCGGCGGGATCGCCCCCCACGCGGTCCGCGGCGCCGATCTGATCGCCATCATGTCCACCAGCGGATCGACCGGGCGGCCCAAGGGCGTGGCGATCTCCCAGCACGCGATGGTGTCCCGCGCGCTGGTGCTCCACGCCGAACTGGGCGTCCAGCCCTCCGACGCCTTCATCGGCTGGGCACCGCTCTTCCACATCTCCTCGTCCGACTACCTGTACGCCACCCTCGTCCTGGGCGGCACTTTCGTACTCCTGGAACGCTTCGACGCGCAAGTCATCGCGAATGAGCTGGTCGACCGCGAGGTGGGCTGGCTCTTCCTGATTCCCGGCGTGATCGACGAGGTGCTCGGCGCGCTGGGGGACCGGCGTCCCCGCTCGCTCAGATGCGCGGGCGCGATGGCGGACCTGGTCCCCGCCGAACAGCTCCGCGAAGCCGAGCGCCGGTTGGGCGCGCCCTACCTGAACACCTTCGGGAGCACCGAGGCGGGCCTGGTCCCCGGCGCTTCGGCGGTCGTCTGGGCCGGGGACCGGCCACTGCTCGACAAGCGCCCGACGCTGTTCTGCCAGCACCGGGTGGTGGACGCCGACGGCAGGGACGTCGACCCCGGCTCGGCCGGTGAGCTGTGGCTGCGCGGCCCGACGCTGTTCAGCGGTTACTGGTCGGCCGGCGGCCTGTCCAGGGCGGAGTTCACCGACGGCTGGTTCAGGACCGGCGACCTGGTCCGGAGCGGGGACGGCGGCGCGCTCGCCTTCGTGGAACGGCGCGGGCGCATGTTCAAGTGCGGCGGCGAGAACGTGTACCCCGCCACGATCGAGCGGGCCCTGCTGGGCCATGCCGCCGTTGTCGAGGCGACCGTGGTGCCGGCTTCCCACCCGCGGTTCGGGCAGGTGCCCGCGGCCTACCTGGCATTGGCGTATCCGACCGACGCACGCGAGGTGGTGGAGGCCGCGACGGCGACGCTGGCCCGCTTCGAGCGCCCTCAGGCGGTGCACGTGCTGACGGCGGAGGAGTTCCCCAGAGGCGTTACCGGCAAGGTGGAGCGCGACCTGCTCGGTCCCGCGCACCCGGTCTGCGGGCCCGGGTGCTTCGCCACCAACCGTTGACTATCTTCTAAAAGATAGCTTAGATAGCCGTCACCAACCTCACAAGCCAGAGGAGCCACATCGTGATATCCAGGCCCTCGTCGACCTTCGTCCACGTCGAGGTGGCGGATCGTGTCGCGTGGCTGACGCTCGACCGCCCGCGGGCGAAGAACGCCCTCAACCGCGAGATGTACGCGGCGGTGCGCGACGTGGCGCGTGCCGTGCGCACCGACACCTCGATCGACGCCCTCGTCGTCCAGGGCTCCGCGGGGTCCTTCGCCGTGGGCGGCGACCTCAAGGAGATGCTGGCGCTGCTCTCGTCCGCGGACCCGGCGGCGATCCTGTCGTACGAGGACGATCTGCCGTTCGAGGCGCTGCGGCAGGTGCCCAAGCCGACCGTCGCGGTCATCGACGGCCTGTGCATGGGCGGCGGTCTCACCCTGGCCATGATGTGCGACCTGCGCCTGGCGACCGCGACGTCCACCTTCGCCATCCCGGAGGCCCGGGTGGGGATCGTGGACGGACACCTGCCGCGCCTGCTCCGGGGGCGGGTTCCGGACGCCGTGCTGCGGCGCTGGATGTACACGGGCGCGCCGTTCACGGCCGAGGAGGCCATGCGTGCCGGACTGCTCTCCGAGGTCGCCACGGACGCCGGTGACCTGGAGGGCAGGGTGCGCACCCTCCTCGGCCAGCTCAAGGAGTCCTCGGGGACGGCCGTCGCGAAGCTGAAGTCGATCTTCAACGAGGCGATGCCCCTGCCGTCCATGAGTGATGCCTACGACTCGCTCCTGAGCGAGGAAGCACGACTTCATCTCCAAAGGTTCGGGGCGAGAGTGAAGCCGGATGTCCCAGAAGTTCCACAAGGTGATGAAGGGATCGACCAGTGATTCACAAGAAGACGAGGACCGCCGCCGCGGTGGTGGGCGGCCTCGTGGCGACGATGGTTCTGGCGGGCTGCGGCGGCGGCGCGGCCGAATCCTCGTCCGGTGACTACCCCATCGGGATGTCCATGGACCTGTCCGGCGCGATCTCCTTCAACGGCAAGCCGGCGGCGGCCGGATTCCAGGCCTACGTCGCCGACCTCAACAGCCGGGGCGGGGTGAACGGCAAGAAGATCGATCTCAAGGTCCTCGACGACGGCTCCGACGTCGCCAAGGGCAGGGCCAACGTCCAGCAGTTCGTGTCCGAGAAGCGGCTGGCCACGTTCGGCTTCATCCTCTCCAACCTCAGCCTGGCCACCCTGCCCGTGGCCACCCAGGGCAAGATGCCGATCGTCGGGCTGGGCGGGCCGGCCAGCCTCTTCGACCCGGTCCAGTCCTACTACTTCTCCTACGAACTCAGGGCGGAGCGCCTGGAGTCGGCCATCCTGAACTACCTCGCCACGCGCGCGCAGGAGGACGGGATCGAGAAGCCGCGTATCGCCGTCTTCTCCGTCGACACACCTTCCAACCGCGACATGGTGAAGCTCGCCACCCAGGACGTCACCGACCGGGGCTGGACGGTCTCGACGGTCCAGTACATGCCCGTCGCCCCCACCGACGTGACCGCGCAGGCCTCCGAGATCAAGGGAAGCAAGCCCGACTACGTCCTGATGAGCCACAACGACGCCGGGTCGCTCGTGGCGGTGCGCGGCCTGCGCGCCCAGGGCGTGGACGTGCCCGTGGTGAACCAGTGGGCGGGCTCCTCCGACGCCACCCTCAAGCAGCTCGGCGACAGGTACGCGGCGTTCCGCACCTACGCGAGCCCGACCGAGACCGGCAACGCCGCCGTCGACGCGATGAAGGCGGCGGCGACCAAGGCCGGCGAGGCGAAGAACATGACCAACC
Source organism: Streptosporangium sp. NPDC049644 (assembly GCF_040675205.1). Lineage (NCBI taxonomy): Bacteria > Bacillati > Actinomycetota > Actinomycetes > Streptosporangiales > Streptosporangiaceae > Streptosporangium > Streptosporangium sp. NPDC049644. The sequence continues at coordinate 10,877 of NZ_JBFAOJ010000048.1, forward strand.
CCTACTTCACCCAGGGCTGGGTCGCCGGTTCCCTGCTGGAGAAGACCCTCCAGGCCTGCGGCGCGGAGTGTTCGACCGGGCAGAGCTTCCGGGACGCCCTGGAGAAGCTCGGCGAGATCGACACGAACGGCCTTTCCGGGCCGCTCCAGGTGAGCGCCGAGAGCCACGAACTGGTGAAGACCGTGCGCTTCTTCAGCTGGGACCAGAGCACCGACCAGGCCAAGCCGCTGACGGACTGGGTCAAGGCCGTCTCGTGATCGCTCTCCCCCCGCCGCGGAGGGTCCGCCGATGCTGACCCTCCTGCTCGGCGCGCTGACGCTCTCCGCCGTCTACGCCCTGGTGGGCTTCGCCTGGGTACTGCTCCGGCGCACCAACGGCATTCTCAACCTGGCCACCGGCGCCCAGCTGGCGCTCGGCGCGTTCATCTTCAACCAGTACGCCACCAGCTGGGGGTTGCCGTGGCCGGTGGTGGTGCTCGGCACTCTGGCCACCGTCGCCGCCCTCGGCGCCGTGACGCACTGGGTGGTGTTCAGGAAGCTGTCCGGACAGCCCGAGTTCGCGCTGGTGGTGGCCACGCTGGGCCTGGCGAGCGCGCTCAAGGGCGTCAGCTCGCTCATCTGGGGCACCGAGGCGCGCGTCATGCGGGAACCGGTGCCGAGCCACGTCATCGCCTTCGGCGATGACGTGTCGACCACGCTCTACGGCCTGTGCGGGCTCGGGGCCGCCGTCCTGGTGTTCACCGCGGCGCACACCTTCTTCAAGTTCTCCTCCGTCGGGATCCGCATGCGGGCCGCGGCCGAGAACCCCGTGCTGTCCGCACAGGGCGGCATCGCCGTCGACTGGGTCTACGTCCTGGGCTGGGCGATGGCGCTCACCGCGGCGGCCGTCGCGGGGATCATGTACGCCTACCAGACCGCGCTGAGTTTCCACGGCGTGGAGGCACTCGGCATGCGCGGTCTCGCCCCGGCGCTGATCGGCGGCCTCACCAGCATCAGGGGAGTGATTCCCGGCGCCCTGATCGTGGGCCTGGCCGAGACGTTCGGCACCAAGTTCTTCGGCGGACCGGTGCAGGACGTGGCCGCCTGGATCGTCATCCTCGTGGTGCTGCTGATCCGGCCCCAGGGACTGTTCGGAGACAAGCAGGTGCAGCGGGTATGACGACGGTACGGACCCTCTTCGACGCCGCCGCGACCACGAGCGAAGGACGGGGCCTCGCGCTGCGGCGCGTCGCGATCCTGGCCCTGGTCTGCGTCCTGCCGGTCGCCCTGCGCGACTACCAGCTCTCCCTGGTGACCACCGCCCTGATCGCGGCACTCGGCGCGCTCGCCCTGACGCTGGTCACCGGGTTCGTCGGCCTGGTGACCGCGGGCAACAGCGCGCTGCTGGCGCTCGGCGCGTACGGGGCGGCGATCGGAGCGGTGCAACTGGAGCTGCCCTTCCTGGTCGTGCTCGTCGGCTCGGTGCTGGTCGGCGCCGCGGTCGGGCTCCTCGCGGGCCTGCCGGCGCTCCGGGTGTCGGGGATCTACCTGGCCATCGCCACCCTCGCCCTGCACTTCATCCTCATCTTCGTGTTCAACGAGTACCAGACCCGGGCGGTGGGGTCGGCGGGATTCTTCCTCCCGGCGGCCTCGATCGGCGGGCTGACCATCGACACGGCCATCGAGTGGTACGTCGTGCTCGTCGTGGTGGTGCTCGCCACCTGGCGGCTGGTCGAGAACCTGAAGAAGAGCAGGTTCGGCCGGGCGTGGATGCTGATCAGGGACACGCCGCTGGCGGCGGCCAGCCAGGGGATCTCGCTGCCGGCCTACAAGCTGGCGGCCTTCGTGGTCTCCTCCGCGATCATCTCGATGTCGGGAACGTTCCTGGCCTATTTCCAGCAGGCGGTCTACATCGAGAACTTCACGCTGGAGCTGGCGATCCAGTACATCGCGATGATCATCATCGGCGGAATGGGATCGAGTGGCGGGGCCATCGCGGGCGCGTGCTTCGTCGTCCTGCTGCCGCCCATGTTGTCCCGGGCCATCGCGCTGCTGCCCTCCGACGCCGTGGTGGCGGGGTTCCTCCAGCAGAACCTGGGCGACTTCCAGCTGATCATCTACGGCACCCTGGTCGTCGTCTTCCTGATCTGGCGCCCGGACGGGCTGGCCGGTCTCGGCCAGAGGCTGGCGACCCTGCGGGTGCGGTCCGGAAAGGGGGCGCGATGAGCAGCCCGTTGCTGGAGGTCCAGTCCCTCACCGTCTCCTACGGCGGGGACAGCGTCGCGGCGGACGGGGTCGACCTGGTCGTACGCGAGGGCGAGGTCTGTCTCGTGCTGGGCGCCAACGGAGCGGGCAAGACCTCGCTGCTCCGGGGCATCGGCGGATTCGCCTCCAGCGAGTCGGGACGGGTGCGCGGCGGACGGGTGAGGTTCGGCGGCGCCGACGTCACCGGCCTGTCGCCGCGCGCCATGGCCAAGCGCGGGCTGGTGCTCGTCCCTGAGGAGGCCAAGGTCTTCGCGAGCCTCACGGTGGACGAGAACCTCCGGGCCGTTCCCATGGCCGGTGGCAGGGCGGCGCGCAAGGCGCTGGTGCACGAGGTCACCTCGATGTTCCCGTTCATCGCCGAGCGCATGGGACTGATCGCCGGTCAGCTCAGCGGCGGGGAGCGGCAACTACTGGGCATCGCGCGGTCGCTGCTGCTGAAGCCTCGGCTGCTGATGGTCGACGAGGCCTCGCTGGGCCTGTCGCCGATCGCCGTCGAGATGGTCTTCGACATGCTGCGCTCGGTGGTGGCGTCCTGGGGGACGACCCTGCTGGTGGTCGAGCAGAACGTCCGCGCCGCGCAGGGCATCTCGGACAACGCGTACGTGATGGAGACCGGGTCGGTGGTGCTCAGCGGTCCCGCGCACGAGGTGCTCGGCAGCGAGCGGGTACGGCAGACCTACCTCGGCCTGGAGATGTGAGAACGATGTCGGCGGAATCGAAGAACATGTCCGGCTCCTCGGCGGTGCGGACCGAGGCCCTTAACGTCTGGCTGGGCGGCACGCACGCCGTGCGCGACGTCACCGTGGCGTTCGCGGCAGGCGCGACCTCGGGCCTGGTCGGCCCCAACGGCGCGGGCAAGAGCACCCTGCTCAACTGCATCAGCGGCCTGGTCCCGGCCGGCTCGGGCGAGGTCTACCTGTACGGAGACAGGACGACCGGGATCAAACCACACCAGCTCGCGATCCTGCGGATCGGCCGGTCCTACCAGGGCGCCCAGCTCGTCGCCGAGCTCCCGGCGGTGGACAACGTGATGGTGGGCGACCACGTGGGCCTGCGCACCGGCCTGGTCTCGGCCGCTCTCGGCCTGCCCGGTGCCCGCAGAGCCGAACGCGCCGCCCGGGACCGCGCGCTGCACGCGCTCGAACGGGTCGGTCTGTCGCAGTACGCCCAGCGGCCGGTCAAGGAGCTTCCGTACGGCGTCCAGAAGCGGGTTGACCTGGCCAGGGCGCTGGTCAGCGACCCGCGGTGCATCCTGCTGGACGAGCCGATGGCCGGGCTCTCGCGCGCGGAGAAGGAGGAGGTGGTGGAGGTGCTCGCCGGTCTCCGGGTGGACGGCGGGCCGACCCTGGTCGTCGTGGAGCACGACATGCGGGTGATCAACCAGCTCTGCTCGGACGTGGTGGTGCTGGCCGCGGGGGCCGTGCTCGCGGCCGGGCCGCCGGAGACCGTCCTGAACTCGCCGGAGGTCGTCGCGGCCTATATCGGACGCGGCGACAGCCGCTCGGAAGAACAGGCGGGCAGCGAGTGAATCCCATTCCGCGGCTTCTGGACACCTGGCTGGGCGGTGGTGCCGCACTCCGGGTGGACGGCGCCGACGTGCCGGAGACGTCGCTGCTGCACAGGGTGTGCGCGGTCGGCGAGCAGTTGCGTTCGCTCGGGATCGACGGCTCGTCCCGGGTCGCGACCCTCATGGACAACAGCGAGGAGGCGATCGCCGTCTGGTTCGCCTCGGCGTTGCTCGGCTGTCTGGAGATACCGCTCAACACCAACTACCGCGGTGAGCTCCTCACCTACCTGCTGCGCGACTCGAAAGCGGAGGTCGTCTGCTGCGACGCCCAGCACCTGGCCACCGTGCTGGCGTGCGTGGCGGGCACCGATGTCCGCCACGTCCTGGTGTCCGGCGGCGCGGCCGAAGACGTCCAGGGGAGGGCTACGGTCCACGCGCTGGCTCCCCCGTCAGGTGCGACGGACTTCGGGAGGTTCGCTTCGGCCACGGCGTCGGGTGTGGTCCTCTACACCTCCGGCACCACCGGGCCGTCCAAGGGCGTACATCACTCGCAGGAGTCGTGCGTCGAGCTGGCCCGCGCCGTCGCGCGGCTCAACGGCTACGGTCCCGGCGACACCCTGCTCAACTTCTTCCCGCTGTACCACCAGAACGCCCGGTACACGGGCGTCGCCGCCGCGCTCGTCGCCGGGTGCGGTTTCCAGCTCGACCGCACGTTCAGCAGCTCGCGGTTCTGGGAGATCTGCCGCGCGGGCGAGATCACCGCGTTCAACTACCTGGGCTCGGTGCTGGGGATGATCCTCAAGTCGTCGCAGGAGCTCGGTGACGCGCAGGCGCGTGACCACCCGGTCCGGCTCGCCTGGGGCGCGGGCGCGCAGCGCGAGGTCTGGGCCCGGTTCGAGGCCCGCTTCGGCGTGGCCATCACCGAGGTGTACGGGCTGAGCGAAGCGCCGATGGCGACGATCAACCGCTCCTCCGACCCCTCCCCCGTCGGGTCCGTCGGCCGCGAGGGGGACCTCTTCGAGGTGCGGGTGATGCGGCCGGACGGCCGGCAGGCGGATCCGGGCGAGATCGGCGAGATCTGCCTCCGCCCCAAGCGGCCCGACATCTTCATGCGGGGGTACCTGGGCAGGGACGGGGACACCGTGACGGCCACCCGGGACCTGTGGTTCTGGTCGGGCGACTCGGGCTGGCTCAATCCGGACGGGGATCTGTTCTTCAGCGACCGCATCAAGGACGCGATCCGGCGCAAGGGGGAGAACATCTCGGCCTGGGAGGTCGAGACCGTGCTGCTCGCGCAGCCCGGCGTCATGGACTGCACCGTGTACGCCACCCGCCCGGACGCCTCCGGCGAGTCCGGCGGAAACGACGTCGCCGAGGAGGAGGTCATGGTGGCCCTGGTGCTGGCGTCCGGGGCCGACCTGGACGAGGTGATCGCGCGTGCCGCCGAGGACATGCCCCGCTACGCGCTCCCCCGGTACTGGCGGGTGCTGCCCACGCTCCCCCGGACGCCGACCCACAAGGTGGAGAAGGCGCGCCTGCGGGCGGAGGGACTGACCTCCGGCGTGGTGGACCGCCTGACAAGCAACGATTCAACGGACAGGTGAGTGAACCAAGTGGACTTGGACATCAAGGGCCGGGTGGCGATCGTCACCGGCGGCAGCAAGGGCATCGGCCTGGCCGCCGCCGAGGAGCTCGGCCGGGCCGGCGTCAGGCTGCTTCTGTCGGCTCGGGGGGAATCCGAACTGACGGCCGCGGTGGACCGGCTGCGGGACGCCGGGATCGACGCCGTCGCGCACGTCGCCGACGCCGCCCGGCCCGGTGCCGTCGACGGCGTGTACGAGGCCGCGATCGCCGCGTACGGCCAGGTGGACATCGCGGTGTGCGTGGCCGGCGGCGGGCACGGCCCGCTGCGTACCTTCAGCTGGGAGGAGTGGATCCGGCTGTACGAGCTCAACGTGCTCAGCGCGGTGGCTCTGGCGATGAAGTGCGTACCGGCCATGCGTGAACGGAAATGGGGCCGCGTCCTCTTCGTGGGGTCGACCGCCGCGCGGGAGGCCGACCCGCGCTGGGCGGCGTACGGCGCGGCGAAGGCCGCGCTCCTGCACACGGCGAAGTCGCTGGCCCTCGCCTACGCCAAGGACGGGGTCCTCACCAATTGCGTGCATCCGGGCCTGACCAGGACCGAGGGCATCGTGGCGGGCTACCAGGCACAGGCGGAGCGCCTCGGCTCGACCCCCGAGGAGGTCGAGCGCCGCATGCTCGAACTCCAGCCCATCCCGGCGGGACGGGTCGGCGAGGCCCGCGAGATCGCGGATGCCATCGCCTTCCTCTGCTCGGAACGGGCGTCGTGGATCGCGGGCGCGTCGCTCCAGGTGGACGGGGGGACGATTCGTGTCACTCCCTGAGCAGGGTACGGATCTGGCCGGCGAGGTGCGGGACTGGTGCCGGTCCCAGGACGCCGCCGGCTGGCGCGACCGCATGAGCGCGGCGGATCCGGCGGAGCGGGCCCGGTTGCAGCGGGCGTGGTTGCTCCTGCTGGCCGCACAGGGGTACGCCGTCCCGCACTGGCCCGCGGCCTGGGGTGGCGGCCGGTCGCGAGCCGATCAGCTCACCATCGCCCGCGAGCTCATCCGGGCCGGCGCCCCCCGGCTGGACATGTACTTCGTCGCACTCCACCACGCCGCGGCCACGCTCGTCATCGCCGGCTCGGACGAGCAGCGGGAGGCGTACCTGCCGGCGATCCGCGACGGGCAGCGGTGGTGCCAGGGGTTCTCGGAGCCCGGCGCGGGCTCCGACCTGGCGAGCCTGCGCACCCGCGCCGAGCGGCGCGGCGACCACTACGTCGTCAACGGCCACAAGACGTGGTCCAGCAGCGCGGAGTTCGCGGAGATGTGCCTGCTGCTCGCCCGCACGGGCGGTCCGGGGCGGTCCGGCATCTCCTACTTCCTGCTCGACCTGTCCTCGCCCGGCGTGTCCGTCCGGCCGATCCGGAACGCGAGCGGGCAGGACGAGTTCTGCGACCTCTTCCTCACCGACGTCGAAGTTCCCGTGACGGCCCTGGTCGGCGCGGAGAACGAGGGCTGGCGGATCGCGAACGCCACCCTCGGCGAGGAGCGCGGGCTCACCATGCTGGAGCGTTCCGAGGAGATGGTCGCCGGCCTGCGGTACCTGACGCTGGCGGTGGCCGCGCTGCCACCCGAGGAGCGGGGTGCCGCCCTTGAGGCGCTGGGGGCCTATGCCGAGCGGGTGGAGTCCTTCCGGCTGCTGGTCGCCCGCGTCCTGGACGCCTCGGTCGACGGCGCGGACACCGCCGCGGCCTCCATCCTCAAGCTCGTCTACAGCGAGCTGCTGCAGGACATGAGCAGGGAGGGGCTGGCCATGGCGGGACTGGCCGGGCACGAAGGACGGCACGGCTGGTCGGGCACGTGGCAGACCGGGGACTGGTTCGACGACTACCTGCGGTCCTGGGAGTGGACCATCGGCGGCGGCACCAACGACATCCTCCGCAACGTCGTCGGCGAGCGCATCCTGGGCCTGCCGCGAGGAGGCTCCCGATGACCGACGAGCGTTCGAGTTTCCGGCAGGTCGTGCAGCGGGTGCTGGCCGACTCGTGGCCCCCGCTGGCCGAGTACGCCTCCGGTGCGCTTCCGCCGAACGCGGAGCGGCTGCGTAAGGTGTCGGACGAGCTGGGCTGGTGGGAGCTGGAGGACGAGGACGGCGGGTTCGAGTTCGCCTCGATCGCCGTCCAGGCACTGGGCGGCGCCCTCGGCCCGGGCGAGCTGCTGCAGGGCCTGTGCGTCAATCCGGTGATCGCGGGGTTGGCGGATCCCCGGCGGGTGGCGTGCTCGTGGAGCGGCTCCGGTCCGCTGCGAGGCGGTTTGGCGGGTGAGGTCTCCTGGTGCCTGGCCGCGGGGGACGACGTGGAGCACGTGCTCGTCTTCGCGGAGCAGGCGGGCGAGCCCGTGGCCGCCCTGGTCAGGCCGCGCGGTGAAGGCTCCCGGCTGGAGCCGATGACCGGCTCCGACCCGACGCGCGGGTTCTGGCGCCTCGTCATGGACGGCGTTCCGCCCGGCGAGCCGGAGATCCTCGCCCGAGGCGACGAGGCGACCGTGCTGATGCGCGCGGTCGAGCGGCGCATCTCGGTGGGCCTCGCGCTCGACAGCCTCGGGATCGCCAGGAGCGCGCTCGCGCTCACCGTGGCGTACGCGAAGATCAGGGAGCAGTTCGGGGCGCCCATCGGTTCCTTCCAGGCGGTCAAGCACCGCTGCGTGGACATGTTCGTCCTGGTCGAGACCGCCGACGTCCTGGTGGAGGCGGCGGTGACGGCGGTGGCCTCTGGCGAGCCGCTCGGCCCGTCCGGCGCCGCGTCGGTCGCCATGGCCAAGGCGGCGAGCTGTGACGCTGCGGCCGAGGTCACGCGGCTGGCCCTGCAGACCCACGGCGGCATCGGTTACACCTGGGAGCACCCCTGCCACCTGCTCGTACGGCGGGCCAAGCTCAACCAGGCCCTCGGCGGGAGCACCCGGTCGCTGCGGCGCGCCGTGGCCGACGGCCTGCTCCTGAACATCCCATCGCATGGTGAGAGGAGATGACTGCCGTGCTCGACTTCACCACGGGAGAGTCCGCCGCCGAGCTTCGTGGCAGGTTGCGGCGGATGGTGGCCGAGTTCTTCCCACCGGACTTCCTGGGGGCCTTCACCGACGATCCGGCCGACCTGGCGATGACACAGCGCTTCTCGCGTCTGCTCGCCGACGAGGGACTGCTGACGGTGGCCTGGCCCCGCGAGTTCGGCGGCTCCGACGGATCGGTCTGGGAACAGACGGTGGTCCGCGAGGAGATGTGGGCACACCACGAGCCACGGGGGGCCCAGTACATGGGCCTGAACTGGGTCGGGCCCGCGATCATGGCGTACGGGACGGCGGAGCAGAAGGCCCGGCACCTGCCTCCCATCGCGACCGGTGAGACGATCTGGTGCCAGGGTTTCAGCGAACCGGAAGCCGGATCGGACCTCGCCTCCCTCCAGACGCGCGCGGTGCGGGTCGGCGACCACTGGGAGATCACCGGGCAGAAGATCTGGACCTCCTACGCCGGCATGGCCGGCTGGTGCGTGCTCGCCGCCCGTACGGGGGCCAAGGACAGCGGCCGGCGGGGCATCTCGCTCTTCCTGATCCCGATGGACCGCGAGGGCATCACGGTCCGGCCGCTGCGCGCCATGCTCGGCCCGCACCACCTCAACGAGTGCTTCTTCGACTCCGTCGTCGCGACCGACGGCGAACTGCTGGGCGAGCCCGGCGCGGGCTGGAGCGTCATGAAGACGGCTCTCGCCCATGAGCGCGTCGGTATCGCCAGGTACGCGCGTTGCGAACGGCTGCTCTGGTCGTTGCGGGACGTACTCCGCCACGAGTGGGGAGAGCTCGACGAGGGGGGCAGGAACGACTGGGCCGGTGCCCTCGTCCAGGTCCGGGTGGCGCGCCTGCTGGCCTACCGCGTCGTCGAGCGCCAGGAAGGGAACAACGTGGTCGACCTGGAGGCCAGTCAGGCACGGATCGCGTCCACCGCCTGCGACCAGCTGGTGGCCGAGGTGATGTCACAGCTGCTCGGGCCGCGTTCGCTCCTCGGCCCGGCGGCCGGCGCACCGTCGTACGGGGCGTTCGAAGACCACTGGCGGTACGCCCAGGCCGCGACGGTCGCCTCGGGAACCACTGAGATCCAGCGCGAGATCGTGTCGCGTGAGCTGCTCGGCCGCCAGGCGGTGGGCTGATGCGGATCGAACTTCCGGAAGCCGCGCTGGACTTCGGCCGGGTCGCCGACGGCGCGCTGCGCGACCTGGGAGGCGTGGATCTGGCGCGGAGCGCGGAGTCGGACCTGGGCGCCGCGGCCAGGGCGCGGGAGTGCCTGGCGAGCATCGGGCTGTACGACATCGACCCACGCGGCGGCCTCGACGACGCCGTGGCCGCCGCCGAGCTCTGCCGGGTGGGCGGGAGCCACGCCGTGCCGTTCCCCCTGGCCGGGGTCCTGCTCCGGACGTCCGCCGAGACGCCTTTCTCGCTCGTCGACGCCCGCCATCCCATCATCGACCACGCCCGGGCCGCCGAGACCTGGACGGCCGCCACCATCGAGGGGGACCTGTTCGACGCGGAGCCCGTCGCCGCCGTGGAGTCGAAGGTCGCGCCGTTCGCGATGACGGTCCGGCTGCGGCCCGTGGCGGGCGGCGCGGCCTCCGTGCTCGACCGGCGGCTCGGCCTGGTGCTCGGGGCCTACCATCTGCTCGGGATCGGGCAACGGGCGCTCAAGGTGGCGATCGAGCACACCAAGGTCCGCAAACAGTTCGGTCAGCCGCTCAGCGACTTCCAGGTGATCCGGCACAGCCTGGCCGATCTGTCCGTCGGGCTGGAGGGGCTGGACCTGCTGTGCCGCTTCAGCCTGTGGAGCACGTTCACGGACACCTCCCCGTCGCTGGTGGACGCCCTGAGCGTGCGCCTGGAGGCGCAGCGGGTCGTCAAGCACACGCTGCGCACGGCGCAGCAGTTTCACGGCGCGTCCGGTTTCGCCGACGAGTACGACATCTCGGTTCTGGTACGCCACGCCCAGCCGGGGCTGCGGCTCCCCACCGACCGCGGGGCGACGATCGCGCTGTTGCGTACCGCGATCGAGGAATTCGGATTCGCCGGGCCTTTCTCCCCCGCGGAAGAGCGGACCGCGCGCTGAGCCGGTCCGCACCCGGGTGGCGTGTCCTCGCAGGCTCCCGCGCGGGGTTCTCCTGCCGCCCGGGATCTCAGCTCAGTTCGTTGTGGTTCACTGAGGAAAGGTCGACAACGGTGAATTCGTTCCATGCGGAACTCGCTCGGGTGTGCGCCGAGCTGGAGACGCCGCTCTTCGGAGTGACGGGTGACAGCAACCTGTTCTTCGTCGACTCGTTCGTGCGTCGCGGGGGACGGTATGTCGCCGTGACCCACGAGGGCGCCGCGGTGCTGATGGCGGCGGGGTACGCCAGCGTCTCGGACCGGGTGGGCCTGGCCACCGTCACGCAGGGGGCCATCACCAACGCCGTCACGGCGCTCGCCGACGCGACGCGGTCCCGCCTGCCGCTCGTGCTGTTCGCCGGGGAGACGCCGTCCTGGGACGACGACAACGTGCAGCGCGTCCCCACGGACGCGATCGTGCGCTCGTCCGGGGCGGAGTATCTGCGGCTCGAACACCTGGCGGACGCCGACGACGTCCTCTCCCTCGCCTTCCGCCGCGCCCGCCGCTCCGCGCGGCCCGTCGTCGTGGGCATCCCCACGGACCACACGCACGAACCCTGCTCCCTGTCCAGCGCACTGTCCGGGTCACTGTCCGGGTCACTCTCCGGGCTCGCGCAGGAGGTGGTGCCCGCCCGAGACGCGGTCCGGGCCGCGGTGGAGGTGCTCCTGCGGACGCGTCGCCCGCTCATCCTGGCCGGGCGCGGAGCGATCGCCGAGGCGGACCGTACCGCGACGCTCGCCCTCGCCCGCCGTCTGGGCGCCCGGGTGGCGACGACCCTCCGGGCGAAGGAGCTGTTCCGCGACGAACCCGCCGACCTCGGAATCTTCGGGGGTCTCCGGTCCGGCCGGTCGGCCGTGTACTTCGACGCGGCCGACGTGATCGTGGCCGTCGGGGCAGGTCTGAACTCCTACACCACCCACCAGGGGGCCGCGACGCACGGCAGGCATCTCGTCCACATCGACGTCGACGCGGCGAAGGCCCGCTCCACGCCCTTCGTTCACGGCAGTGCGGCGGCGACCGCGCGGGCACTGCTGGAGGAGCTGGCGGCGCAGGGCGTCGATTCCGACCGGCCGCTCTGGGACGTAGCCGGCTCCGCCGAGCCGGAACCGGCACGCGCGGAGATCTCCGCCGCGCCGTCCGGTGATCGGCGTCCCGGCACAGTCGAGTACATCGAGAGCCTGGAACTCCTGGACTCGCTGTTGCCCCCGGATCGCCTGCTGACCGTCGACGGCGGCCGGATCTTCTTCGAATCGGTGCGGCGCATCTCGGTCGCGTCGCCGAGGGACTACGTGCACACGATGAGCATGGGATCCATCGGGCTCGGTCTCAGCCTGGCGATGGGGGCGGCCGTCGCCGACCCGGCCCGGCTCTCGGTCGCGGTCAGCGGTGACGGGGGCTTCATGCTCGGAGGTCTGTCGGAGTTCACGACGGCTGTCCGCCGGCGACTCAAGCTGCTCGTCGTCGTGTTGAACGACGGCTGTTACGGCGCCGAGCACCACCATTTCGTCAAGCGAGGTCACGACCCCGCCACGACCTACTTCGACTGGCCGGACTTCGCCCCGGTCGCGCGCAGCCTCGGCGGACACGGGGTGGAGGTCCGCCGATCCGCCGACTTCCAGCATGTCGCGGACGCGATCGCCGCCGGATCCTGGCCGCTTCTGGTCGACGTCAAACTCGATCCGAACCGGATCCCGATGGATTTCCACCGGGTCCCTCCCGCCGCGCGCGCAGGAGGACACCCGTGAGGATCGGCATGCCCATCAACTACGCGCGCGACTTCCACGAGACGGTCGAGGCCCTACGGGAGTACGAGGCGGCCGGCCTGGACGTCGTCTTCCTGCCCGAGGCGTACACCTTCGACGCGGTGAGCCAACTGGGTTACATCGCTGCGAAAACCTCGACCTTGCAACTCTGCTCCTCGATCCTCAACATCTACTCCCGCACCCCCACGCTGCTGGCCATGACCGCCGCCGGGATCGACTACGTCTCAGGCGGGCGCTTCACGATGGGCGTCGGCGCGTCCGGCCCCCAAGTGATCGAGGGCTTCCACGGGCTACGACACGACGCCCCGCTGGCACGAACCCGCGAGGTCGTGGAGATCTGCCACCGGGTGTGGCGACGCGAGCCGGTCGAATTCCACGGCAGGCACCACGACATCCCCCTCTCCCCCGAAAAGGGCGGCTCGGGTCTCGGAAAGCCGCTGAAGCTCATCAACCACCCGCTGCGTGACCGGATCCCCCTCGTGCTGGCCGCCCTCGGTCCGAAGAACGTCGAGTTGGCCGCCGAGCTGTTCGACGGCTGGGAACCGCTCTTCTACCTTCCGGAGCGGGCGAAGGACGCGTTCGCCGACGCGCTGCGAGCAGGGCGATCGAAGCGATCCGCGAAATTGCCCCCGCTGGACGTCATCGTCGACGCCAAGGTGCTCATCAGCGAGGACGAGGCCGAACTGGCCGCGGCCAGGCAGCAGGTGCGCGAGCACCTGGCCCTCTACATCGGCGGCATGGGCGCGAAGGGAAGGAACTTCTACAACGACCTCGCCGTACGCTTCGGCTTCCCCGGGACCGCCTCCAGAGTCCAGGATCTCTTCCTGTCCGGCCGCAGGAAGGAGGCAGCGGCCGCGATCCCCCGGCGACTCATCGACGGCGTCGCCCTCGTCGGCCCTCCCGGCTGGGTATCCGAACGCCTGGCCGCATTCGCCGAGTCCGGCGTGACCACCCTCAACGCCACCCCACTCGCCACCACCCACCGGCACCGCGTCAAGGACATCACCGCCCTGCGAGGATCCGCAGGATGAGGCGGGCCTCCATCGGACGGACCTCCTCAAGTGCCAGGTTGACCAAGTCCGCGGGGTCGTCACAACGATCAGCCTGAACGATTCTCACCCCGCGCGGGCCGCGGTGACGAAATCCCTGATGAGCCCGGAGTCCTTCTCCCCGGGCGCGACCTCCACGCCGCTCGACACGTCGACCCCCCAGGGCCGGGCCGCGGTGATCGCCTCGGCCACGTTCGACGGGGTCAGGCCCCCGGCCAGCATCCAGCGGCCCTCCGGGCGCCCGCGCACGGCCGCCCAGTCCCACGGCTCCCCCGAGCCCGGCCTGGGCGCGTCCACGATGAGCAGGTCCTCGTCGAGGGCGCCGCAGCGTAGATCGGTGCTCGCGGCCCCGGCGCGGACCAGCGTGACGCCGAGGTCCTTCAGCGCGGTGAAGTCCGCGTGCGGGTGCTCGCCGTGCAGTTGGACGGCGCGTACCCCTGACTCCAGGGTGGCCGCCCTGACCTCCTCGGTGGGCTCGCCGGCGAACACCGCCACGGTCAGCACGTGCGGGGGGACCGCCGAGGCCAGTTCGCGCGCCCGCGCCGGGGTGACCCGCCGTGAACTCCTGGTGAGGACGAATCCGATGGCGTCGGCGCCCGCCTCGACGGCGGTCGCCACATGTCCGGGCTCACGCAGCCCGCAGATCTTCACATACACCCTCGTACGTTAGCCCGTTCTCCAGGCCGGTCGCCGCCTCCGCCGTCAGAGGGCGTTCAGGAATCTCGCGGCGATCGGCGCCGCGACCGTGCCCCCGGCGCCGCCGTGCCGGACGAACACCGCGAAGGCCAGGGAGCCCCGGTAGCCGATGAACCAGGCGTGGTCCTCTCCGCCCTCGACCTCGGCGGTACCGGTCTTGCCGGCGGTGTCCGGCGGGAGGCCCGCCCCGGCGGCCGTACCCCGGCCGACCACGGCGCCCATCATCGTCCGCAGGCCCGAGGCCACCTCATCGCCCAGCGGCACCGGCTGCGGCGAGTCCGCGGGGGGCTCGGCGGTCGTGATCGCGGGTCTCCACACGCCGCTCGCGACCGCGGCGGCGACCTCGGCCATGCAGAGCGGGCTGGCCTGCACCGAGTTCTGGCCGATGGCGTCGGAACCCAGCTGGTCCGGGCTCTGGTACGCCTGGATCCGGCAGGAGCTCAGTCCCGGCTTCTCCCGGAACCCGAACCGGTCCGCCGCCTCGGCCCGCAGCCGGTCGTCGCGCAGCCGCTCGTACGCCTGCTGGGCGAAGGTGGTGTTGCAGGAGAGCGCGAAGGCCGTGGTGAGGCTCACGACGCCGTGGTCGACACCGTCGGAGTCGGTGAAACTCCGGCCGTTCGGAATCGTGTAGCCCGCCGGGCAGGCCACCTGCGACTCCTGAGTCAGGCCGTTGTGCAACAGCGCGGCCGCGGTCACCACCTTGAACGTCGAGCCCGGCGGGTAGAGGCCGTTGAACGCCGCCCTGCCCCCCAGCCCGTCCGCCACCGCGCGCACCTGGCCCGTCCTGATGTCCATCGCCACGATCGCGGCGGGCTGCCCGACACCGTCCAGGGCACGGGCGGCGGCGGCCTGGACCGGCTGGGAGATCGTGGTCCTCCTCCCCGAGGGCGGCCGGGGCGAGGAGGCCAGCAGCACCCGGCCGGAGCCCTCCTCCTCCAGCTTCACATCGAGGACCGTGTCGCCCAGCCCGGTGAAGTAGTCGCCCGCCCTGCTGTCGCGGGGGAACGGCAACCCCTCGCGGGTCAGCGTGGCCGGGCGCCGGACCTCGGTCTCCTTCAGCACCAGGCGCCCGCCGTCCTTGAGCGCCGGGTGCATCGTCTCCGGGCTCCAGAGCACCTTCCAGGTGTCCGCCCGCATCACCAGGCGCAGGACCGAGGTGAACGGCCAGCGGCCCAGACCCGCGACCTCCCTCACCCCGGTGAAGGACAGCTCGGCCGCCTCGCTCTCGCGGTGCAGCTCGCCGGGGGCGAGGGAGGACAACGAGGCCCGCAGATCGGCGTCGAACCTGCGGTGCCGGTCGGCGAAGTCGGCCGGGGGGTCGGCGACCAGGTCCGCCATGGCGGCGAGATCACCGGCCTGCCAGGCGGCGAGGTATCTCGCCCCGGCCTGCGCGGGGCCGTCCTGCGGGGTCGGTGTCAGGGTCGGTGTCGCTGTCGGTGTCGCTGTCGGTGTCGGTGTCGGGGTGGCCGCTGCCGGATCGGACAGGGTCAGCTTCTGGCCGGGCCGCGGCTCCCCGGTGGGGGTGGACCGCGGCGAGGCCACCACGGCCCCCGGTGCCGCCATCACCCCGTACACGCCGAAGGCGACGATCGCGACCGCCAGGGCGGCCAGCACGAGGAGCCGTCGATCCCGCATAACCGTTTGCTCCCCTGGGTTTCCACGGTTGCCAACCAGCAAAAAGATCGTAAAGGTGATGAGCGTCGGCGAACCAGGCTTTTCGGACTTCGGTACCGCAGTGTCATGTCGCGGCCGGGAGAGTGGACCCGACGGGGCGTGAGCCCGCCACCTGGTCCGTGACGTGCTCCAGGATCTGCAGGGCGACCTCGACCTCGGCCTTGGTCACGGTGAGGGGCGGGAGGAGCTTGACCACCTCGCCACGCCTGCCGCAGGTCTCGACGAGCAGGCCCTGGGCGAAGGCGAGCGTCGAGACGAGATCGGCGACGTGGCGGTCGGCGCACGGCAGGCCCAGCATCAGGCCACGGCCGGTCGGCGGGGCGAGCCAGTCGTGGCGGGTGGCGATGGCGGCGAGCCCCTGGACCAGGGGCCGGGACCGTTGCGACACCGACCGCCGCAGAGCGCCGTCACTCCACCACTCGGAGAGCGCGAGTCGCGCGGTGACGAACGCCAGGTTGTTGCCCCGGAACGTGCCCGAGTACTCACCGGGATCCCAGACGTCCAGGGAGGGCCGGATGAGGACGAGGCCCATCGGGAGACCGACTCCGCTCAACGACTTCGACAGGCAGACGACGTCGGGCTCGACCCCGTCGGACTCGAAGGAGAGGAACGGTCCGGTCCGGCCGCACCCCGCCTGGACGTCGTCGACGACGAGCAGCGTTCCGTGGGCCCTGCAGAGACGTTCGATCTCCCGCAGGCGCGCCGTCGTCGTGGGCCGCACGCCACCTTCGCCCTGGACGGTCTCGACGATGAAGGCCGCGGGCGGCGTCGAGCCGGGAGCGGTGAACGCGCGCTCCAGTTCCTCGGCGGCGCGCCCTGCAGACGGCTGTTCGAACTCGTGCGGGACCGTGGTCACACCGCGGATGGCCGGTGGGACCCCGCGGGGGGCGCCGAGGCCGGAGACACCGATGGAGTCCCTGGTCATCCCGTGGTACGAGCCCGACAGGTGAACGATCCTCTCCCTGCCGGTGGCTATGCGGGCGAGTCGGACGGCGGCCTCGACGGCGGTCGTGCCCGCGGGGCCGGTGAATTGCACCCGGTACGACATCCCGCGCGGACCCAGGATGTGATCCGCCAGAATCCGCAGGAAGTCACGTTTCGCGGGCGTCATGGTGTCCAGGCTGTTAAGAATGCCACCCGACCGGAGATAATCGATCATTCCCTCGACCAGCACCGGATGATTGTGACCGTAATTCAGACTTCCGGCTCCGGTAAAGAAGTCCAGATATTCCCTGCCTCGCTCGTCGGTCACTTTGGTGCCCGCCGCGGTGCTGAACACCGTCGGCCAGCGTCGGCAATAAGCGCGGACATTGGACTCGATCGCGTCAAATACGTCCACGAGTCTCCCCGTCTTTCGCGAACCTAGGCGGCGCACCGCCGCGAATGTACCATGACGTTTGGGGCGAGTCGAGAATTAACCGGATACGGCGTCACCGACGCTGGAAGTCCAGAAATGGTAACCGAGTCAAACGGGGAATCACCGACGGCCGAGCCTGCTGGAGGCCTCTGATGAGTTCGTGGGTCCGGATCACTCGTGACGACGGCGCGGGACATCACCCGCCGCCTGACCGGGTGGTGTTCGCCGACGGCGGGGACAGCCCTTGGGGGTGCGGCTTTCCCTCGACCGGCGACGCACGGGTGCGAGCCGCCTCCGAGTGGGTGGCCACCGCGTGCGCCGCGGTCGGCCGCGCGCGGGAAGGCGGGGTGCGGGCGGCCGAGGTCGTCGGCACCGGCGTGCTCGCCTCGCTCGTCAGGAGGGCGCTTCCCGAGGCGGGCGGCCGCGTCCCGGATGTGATCGTCGACACCACCGGGTCCGCGCGCGCCGTGGCGGACGCGCTCTCCCGGGTGGCCAGGCTCGGCACCGTCGTACTGGCCGCCCGGCCGACGGCCTCCGCCCTCATGGTCAGGACGTACCAGGACGTCCACGTGCGGGGGTTGACCGTCGTCGGGGTTCCGTGGGCCACCGGGGCCACCGTCCCCACGGGAAGCTGCCTGGAGCGGTTCTCCTGGGCGCTGGAGCGGCTGCGGCCGTGGGACGAGCGGTGACCTCGACCATCGCGTTCTTCTTCAAGGCGCGCCACGGCTTCGGGCACGTGCGCCGGACGTTGCTGATCGCCGACGCGCTGCGCGCGCTGGAGCCGACGGCCGAGATCTTTCTGGTGGGCCAGGTGCGCTCACTGCTTCCCCTGCGGGAGACCCCGCACCGGGTGATCAATTTCCCGCACATGAACCGGCTGCCCAACGACGCCATGGAGACGGCGCTCCGGAAACTGCTGAACGACGTGATCGCCGAGATCGACCCGGCGCTGATCGTCGAGGACACCTTTCCCGATCCGAATCACCTGTTCCTTCCCGCGGCCCGCGAGGTGCCAAAGGCACTGGTCCTGAGGAAACTCAGCGGGATCTTCTTCGAGCGCATGCGCCGGCGGGGCGAACTGCGGCACTACGACCGGATCCTGGTCGCGCAGGACTGGGCGGGATTCACCGCCGGCGGCCATTCACCGGACAGCTTGCTGCTCGCCGGGAATTCGTCACGCTTCCACTTCTTCGAACCGGTCTTCCACCTTCCCGGCCCTTCGGAGATCGCCGATGTCGAGCGGCGATACGGTGCGGAGCCACTGGTGGTGGTGGCGGCCGGCGCGGGCGGCGAAACCGGAGACCAGGGATATACGGAACGGCTCTTCATGAGCCTCTCCGCGGTCGCGGCCCAATTCCTCGAACGGTCGGTGCCCGCGCGATTCGTGTTCGTCACCGGGCCCTACTACGCGGGTGCCGCGCCACCGGAGCTCGGCAACATCACCACCGTCTCCTATGAGAGGTCACTCGCCGCGCTGCTGCACCTGGCGAAGGTCGCGGTCATCAGGCCCGGTTTCAACTCCCTGCACGAGGCGGTCTCCGGCCCTGCCCGGCTCGTCCTCGTCCCCGGGCACAACACCGCCGAGGATCAGTGGGGGGATGGCCGCCGGCTCGCCGCGCGGGACGGCATCGACGTGAGCGACCGCGAGGACGTGGATCGGCTCGGCGCGCTCGTCCTCGCGGGCCTGACGGCCCCACCCCGGACTCCCCCGGTCACCCTGCGGCCCGCCCAGCGCGAGATCGCCGCCGCGCTGCTGGAGGAGGTTCGCCTGCACGCCGACCCCTGGGGGCGCCCGGCGCCCCCGGGGGTCTTCCTGCTCGCCGGCGGCCTGGACACGCCGGAGCGCCACGCCGTCGCGGCGGCCGCCCTGCCCGGCGTGTCCCGCGTGGGCGTGGACGTGTCGGCGCCCGCCCCCGGCGACGGGTCCGGGCGCCCCGCCGAGAGGTCGCCTCACGACCGGAGTCGTCAGGCCCCGACGGCCGCCCTCCTGCTGGACGTCGCCCCCGGCATCGACCTGACCCCCGCGTCGCTGCACGCCGAGGGCGTCCGCGTGCTGTTCCTGCCGGAACGGGACGACTACGACGATCAGGCGGGCCCGCAGCTGCGGGACTGGCTGCGCGGCCATCACCTCGGCGGTCAGGGGCTGCTCCCCGTCCGCCTGCACCACCTGAAGGTGACCGAGACCCGGCCGGGCGAGCTCCGCTACCGCCTGGAGCGGCTCCGCGAGCAGATGGCCGTACCCGCGATCTACCTCGACCTGTCCGGCGTCACCTCGGCCGGCCGCCTTGACGCCTACCTCAGGGACGTCTCGGCCTGGCTGGCGGCGGCCGGGCTGGCACTGCGCGGGCTGGGCGACTTCATCAGCGGCCAGACGACGGCCTGGCTCGAAGGAGGATCGAACGGTGACCGATGAGCCCCGGGACGAGGAGCCCGTTCGCATCGGGCGGGTGAACGTGCGCTCGGCGGACCAGCCGATAGCCGAGCAGGCCGCCCTGATCGTCAACGGGCTGCGCGGGGGCGCCTACCACATCGTCGACGTGAACCTGCTGGATGATCACCGGTTCGAGAGCGTCGGTCTCCCCGGGCCCGAGGGTGGACCGAGCCGATGCCTGCACGAGGTGGTGGCATGGCGGGCCAGGACGTGTCCCGACGCGATCGCGGTGGTGACCGGTGACCGGCGGCTGACCTACCGCGAACTGGAGGTCTGGGCGGAGGCGCTGGCGACGCGGCTCCGCGAGCTCGGGGTGGCGCCCGAGGTGCGGGTGGCCGTGTGCCTGCCGCGTTCGGCCGAGTTGGTGGTCGCGGCGCTGGCGACGCTGAAGGCGGGCGGTGTGTACGTGCCGCTGGATCCGGCGCAGCCGGCCAGGCGGCTCGGCTTCATCCTGGCGGACACCGGGGCCCGTGTGATCGTCGGGACGCCGGGAACGGCGGCCGAGGCGGGCCATCCCGCGATCCCGGTCGTCACAGTTCGGGAGTCCGCCTCGCGAAAGCGGCTCGCCCCGCAGAGCCCTCCGTCCGCGGACGGTCTCGCCTACATCATGTACACCTCCGGCTCGACGGGGGTTCCCAAGGGCGTCATGGTCTCCCACCGCTCGGCGGTGAACTACCTCTGGAACATGGGGGCCCGCTGGGGACTGGGGCCGGGTGACACGGCGCTCCAGCTCGCGCACCCCTCCTTCAGCGCCTCGATCCGCGATCTCTTCGGGCCGCTGCTGCACGGAGCCGCGGTCGAACTGCTGACCGACGAGTCACTGCGATCCCCCGAACACGTCGTCGGGCGGCTCACCGCCGGGGTCACCTGTGTGCTCTCCTGCTTTCCCAGCCTGCTGCGCACCCTGCTCGAGGCCTGGCCGGAATCGGGTGCGACCACCCTGCGCCTCGTGATGATCATCAGTGAGACCCTCCCGCCCGGCCTGCTCGCCCTCGCGCGGCGCCGCTGGGGCCCTGACGTCCGGGTGGTCCACCAGTACGGTCTGACCGAATGCGCCATGACCTCGTTGTGGTGGAGCCCGGGCGACGACGGCCCGCTGGAGGGCAGGGTGCCGATCGGCGGTCCGATCCCGCACACGAGCGCGCGCGTGCTGACCGACGACCTCCGCCCGGTGCGGCCAGGAGCCGTCGGTGAGCTGCACATCGGCGGGACCGGCCTGGCCCGGGGGTACCTCAACCGGCCGGGCCTGACGGCGGAGAGGTTCGTCGCCGACCCCTTCTCCCCCTCCGGCGGGCGGCTTTTCAAAACCGGAGATCTGGCCAGGCGACGGCCGGACGGCTCGATCGAGCTCGTGGGCCGCAGGGACCACCAGGTGAAGGTGCGCGGCTTCCGGGTGGAACTGGGCGAGATCGAGGCGGCGCTCCACCGGCACGAACAGGTGGCGGAGGCCGTCGTGGTGCTCTCCTCCCCGGATTCCGGGCCCGGGCTGGTGGCCTACCTCGTGCCCACCGGGCACGCGGCGCTCACCCCGGCGGGACTGCGCGCCTTCCTCGGGGAACGGCTGCCCGGCCACATGGTGCCGGCCCGCTACGTCATGCTCGACGCCCTGCCGCGAACCGCCCGAGGCAAGATCGACCGCGCCGCCCTGCCCGCCCCCGGTCACCACCGCCCGGAACTGGACGAGGCGTACACCGCCCCCCGTGACCCGGCCGAGCGGGCATTGGCCGAGATCTGGTGCGAGGTGCTCGGTGTCGACCGGGTCGGCGTCCACGACGACGTGTTCGACCTCGGCTGCGACAGCCTGCTGCTCATCCGGGCGCTGGCGCGGATCCGGGCCCGCCTCGGTGCCGACGTCCCGGTGCGGAGCGCCTTCGAGCACCCGACCGTCGCCGCGCTGGCCGCCACGCTGCCCGGAGCGGGATCCGGCATCTCACCCCCCGGTCCTGAGCCCGCCGGGCACGACGGCCCTTCGCCGCTCTCCGACGCGCAGCGGCGGCTGTGGTACGTCGACCGGCTGGCCCACGGGAGCCCGCTCTACACGGTCGCCGCCGCCTGGCGGCTGGAGGGGGCGGTCGGCGTAACGGCACTGCAGCGGGCGGTCGACCGTCTCGTGGCACGTCATGACGCGCTTCGGACCGTGTTCGTCGACGACGCGACCGGCCCCGGTGCCGTGGTGCGCGAGGACCTGCGGGTCGTCGTCCGGGTGCGCGCGGTCGACCCCGGCGCGGACCCGGCGGCACTCGTCGACGACGCGACACGGCTGCCGTTCGACCTGCGGACCGGACCGCTGCTCCGTGTCGCGCTGTTCGCGATCGCGCCCGAGACGCACGTGCTGCTGCTGACCGCGCACCACATCGTCGTCGACGCCCGCGGCCTGGAGGTGCTGCTCGACGAGCTCGCCCTCGCGTACGGCCGGCCGGGAACCGGCGAGATCGGCGAGCTGCCGCCGGTGACCACCCGCCCCGCCGACCTCGTCGCCTGGCAGCGTGCCCTGGCGCGGCGGCCGGAGACGGAGGCGGCGCTGGAGTTCTGGCGTGCGCGGCTGGCCGGGGCGCCGGCCCTGGTCGGCCTGCCTGCCGACCGCCCGCGCCCGGCCGTGCCCGACGCGGGCGGCGCGGTCCTGCGGTGGCGGATGCCGTCCGGGCCGGCGGAAGGGCTGGAGCGGCTGGCGCGCCGGGAGGGGGCGACCTTCTTCATGGCCGCGCTCGCCGGATGGGCGGCGCTGCTGGCGCGCTGGAGCGGCCAGGACGACCTGGTGATCACCGTTCCGGTGGCCGGGCGGGACCGGGTGGAGGACGAACGGCTGGTCGGCTGCCTGATGAACCTGCTGCCGATACGCATCGATCTGGGCGGCGGGCCGTCATACCGGACGCTGCTGGGCCGGGTGCGGGCGGCTGTGCTGTCGGCGCTCGCCCACCGCCATGTGCCGTTCGACGTGCTGGTCGGCCAGGTGGCGCCGAGGCACGAAGGGGTACATCCGCTGGCCCAGGTCCTGTTCGACGTGGAGCGCGAGCCGTCGCCGCTCGGGCTGGCCGGGCTGCGGGCGACCAGGCTGGAGGTGGATACGGGCACGGCCAAGGCCGACCTGTCCGTGACACTGCGGCGGGACGGACGGGGCCTGACGGGCTGCCTGGAGTACGACGTCGCGCTGTTCGACGAGGCGACGCTGCGGCCGCTGACCGAGCAGCTGGAGACGGCGCTGGCCGCGGTCGTGGCCGACCCCGACCTCCCGCTGGCGACGATCCCCCTGATCGAAGCCGGCGAGGGGGCGCGCCTGGCACCGGAGGGAGAAGGTGCGGTGATGCCGTACCCCGAGGAATGCCTGCACGAGCTGGTGGCGCGCCAGGCGAGGTCCCGCCCAGAGGCGCCGGCTGTCGTCGGTGACCGCCGGCTGACCTACCTTGAGCTGGAGGAGTGGGCGTGCGCGCTGGCGGGGCGGCTGCGGGAGCTCGGGGTCGGCCCCGGGGTCCGGGTCGGCGTGTGCGTGCCGCGCTCGGCCGAACTGGTCGTGGCGGTGCTCGCCGTGCTGAAGGCCGGTGGGGCGTACGTGCCGCTGGATCCCGCTCATCCGGCCGGCCGCCTGGCGCTGCTGCTCGCCCGGACGGGCGCGAAGGTGTGCGTCGCCGCCCATGGCCTCGACCTCCCGGTCCCGCTGGTCCATCCCGGGGAGCATCGGGCACCCGCCCGGCACCGGCCGCCGGAGGTCGCGGAGACCGGCCCGGACGACCTCGCCGCCGTCTACTTCACCTCGGGCTCCTCCGGCGAGCCGAAATGCGTGCAGATCACTCACCGCAACTGGGTCAACCGGATCGAGTGCATGCGCCGCGACCATCGTCTCGATCCCGGTGAGCGGGTGCTGCACAAGACGGCGCTCTCCTTCGACGACGCCGTCGTTGAGATCTTCTGGCCGCTGACCTCGGGCGGCTGCGTCGCCGTGCTGGACGCCGGGGACGAGCGCAGTCCCTCGGCGATCGTCGAGGCCGCCCGCGCGCACCGGGCGCGCTACCTGTTCCTCGTCCCCAGCATGCTGGCGCCGGTCGTCGCGCACGTCCGGCGTGATCCGGGCTCCCTGGGCGAGGTCCGCGCCGTCTTCACCTCCGGTGAACCCCTCACCCCCGGCCTGGTCGGGCGGTACTACGAGGCGGTCGGGGAAGGCGGACCCCGCCTCTACAACCACTGGGGGGTGACCGAGGCGGGAATCGACTCCACCTCGTACGCGTGCACGCCCGAGGACGGCCGCAGGCGGCAGGTCCCGATCGGGAAGGCGATCGGGAACGTGCGCGTCCACGTGCTCGACGCGGCGCTGCGCCCGGTCCCGGTGGGCGTGGTGGGTGAGCTGTGCGTCGGCGGGGCCGGCGTCGGCCTGGGTTACCTCGACCGGCCTCGGCTCAACGCCGAGCGTTTCCCCGCCGACCCGTACGCCGCCACTCCGGGCGCGCGTCTCTACCGCACCGGAGACCTCGTGCGGCGGCTTCCCGGCGGCGACCTGGAGTTCCTCGGCCGCCGCGACCAGCAGGTGAAGGTGCGCGGAAACCGGGTCGAGCTCGGCGAGGTGGAGGCCGCGCTGGAGGCCCACCGCGGGGTCCGGCGCGCGGTGGTGTCGGTGCGGCCGGAACGCGGCGGCGGCCAGAACGGCTCCTCGGGGACCACGCCGCACGAGCTCGTCGCCCACATCGTGTGCGCCGAGCCCGGCCTCCGTCTCACCGACCTGCGCGCTCACCTTCGGGCACGGGTGCCCGGCTACATGGTGCCCGACGCGTTCGTGGTGCTCGACGCCCTGCCGACGCTCCCCAGCGGGAAGGTGGACCGGGCCGCCCTGCCGGACAGGGGCGGGTCACGGCCGGAGCTGGAGACCGCTTTCGTCGCCCCGCGCACCCCCGCCGAGGAGAGACTCGCCGGGCTGTGGCGCGAGGCGCTGGGGATCGAGAGGGTCGGCGTGCACGACGACTTCTTCGACGTGGGCGGCCACTCCCTGCGGGCCGCGGTCCTGGCCGCCAGGATCGAGGCCGAATTCGGGGTCCCGCTCCCGCTGCGCATGTTCCTGCGATCCCCGACCATCGAGGCACTGGGGCGGTGGCTCACGCGGTAGGCCGGCCGCTCAGACCGCGTCCTCGCCGTCGTCCTCGCCGTCGTCCTCGCCGTCGTCCTCGCCGTCGTCCTCGCCGTCGTCCTCGCCGGTGTCAGCCACCGCCGGGAGCGTCAGCGTGTCCGCGGTCCACCGGAGGGTCACCTTGAGGTTGGCCTCGGCGCTCGTGTTCGCGATGACGACGCCCGCCTGGGTGGCGAGCTTCACCGCGAACTCGACGGTGACCTCGCTCGGCGGCTGGGCCATGTCCCGCATCCGGCCGGTGACCGCGCCCGCCGCCGACTGCAGCCGGGCGATCGCCGTCTCGAAACTCTCCGTCGCGGCCGTGGCCACGTCGTGCAGGCGTCCGGCGGCCACGACGCCGCCGCCGCGCGGCTCGGTCGCGGCCTCCACGATGAGCGTGGTCCCGTCGGGCAGTGGTACCTCGACGAAGTCTCGCACCAGGAACCTCCCTCTGTTCCGCGGCTCGTCACGACGCGGTGACGCGCAGGGTCCATCTGACCTCCCCGTCCGGGGGAATGACGCCCGCCCGGCCCGGCTCGGCCCTGATCAGCCCGGCCCTGGCACCGATCATGGGCTCGACCCCGATCGACCGGTAGGGGCCGGCCTCCGGCCAGCCGCCGAGGTTGCGCCAGACCGCGATGGCGGTCGGCTGCCCCTCGGCGGTCAGCCTCATGGTGAGCGTGCTCGCCCCGTCGCGCACGGTCGCCGAGTCGAGCCCGGCCAGCATGAGGAACGTCACGGTCCCGTCGGAGGGCCCGAACTCGCTCATGTCGACCCCGCCCGCGTCCGGCCATCGGGCCGTGAAGTCCGCGTCGTCGGTGCTGACGTCCATCGGATGCCCCTCGGGCAGCAGGAGCCGGGCCGCGTCCGACAGGTCGAGCAGGGCGTGGGCGGCCCAGATGAACCGGCGGCCCGGCTCGCCCCGCAGCAGGTAGGAGGCGGTGACCCCGTCGTCGAGGAGGATCGAGCGGTGCAGCCGGTAGTCCTCGCCCCGGACCGTGAGCCCGTCGCCGTCGGGTTCCCAGCGCCGGGACCACACGTCGCCGTGGTCGGGTTCTCCCGAGACGGTCGGGAAGCACTCCTCCAGGCCGCCCGCGTCCACGAACGCGTCACCCGGCCGTACCAGGTCGCGCTCGGGGGCGTCCCTGCGCCACAGCCACTCCTTGCCGTCGGGGCCGCGCAGCGAGGTCCATCTGGCGCCGTGCTCGGCGTCCACGCGCAGGTCGATCCGGCTCATCACGCGGCCTCCCGTGTCGTGTTCATCACATCTCCCGGAGCGTGCGGCCCCCGGGCTCCGGTCCCGGGGGGAAGATCAGCGGATTTCCCACGTCACCTCGAATGCCCAGGTCCGGCCGTTGGGAAAGTCGTCGGCCGCGTCGGCGGCCAGTGCGGCGACCTGGCTGCGGTAGCAGCCGATCGCCGCCCGTTTCCCCGCCAGGGACTCCTCGGTGAGCCGATGCACCCGCGCCCGCCCCAGGCCGAGGCCGTCGAGCTGGGCCCGGAGCCAGCCGTCGACGTCCAGGCCGCCTGCCTCCGAGGGGGTGGTCGCGTCGACCCAGCCGGGCCAGCCGAAGCGCGCGGCGTACGGCAGGTCGGCGTAGAGCAGGCGCAGCGCGCCCGGTGTCGCCGCCAGCGCGGCATCGCGTGCGGCGAGGTGGTCGGGGTGGCCACCGATCCCCGCGGGGATCCAGACGACCGCCGCCGCGCCGAGTGCCGCCGCCAGTTCCTCTCGCAGGGCGGCCTCGTCCAGCTGCCGGCCGCCGCGGTGTGACGCGCCGACGAAGTCGAGATGGACGGGTGCGCATCCGGCCAGCCCCAGTGCGGCCTCGTCCTCGCTCCTGCGTTCGGCGGCCCGGACCGCCGGCTCGGCGCAGCCCGTCAGCCGATCCCAGGGGGAGGGACGCGCCCCCGCCGGGGGAATCCCGGCGAAGACGGTGACCACGTCGCGTACGTCCTGGCGGGTGAGAACGTGCCAGGCGGACAGTACCGCGTCGTCGGGATGGGGTGAGACGACCACGGTGCGATCCCTGTCCCGGTCGTTTCCGCTCACCGCGCTCCCGCCCGTTGTGCCGTCCTGCCGATAGCCCTATCTTCAAATCAATGAGTGTCTTCGATGCGGACCCGCCACCCATCCTTCAGGTAGACGACTTCGCGGGTCAATACATGTGGCACGACGACGGCTGGCTCGGCCGGCTCGAACTCACCGCGGCCGGCGGGGAATTCCCACTGCGCGGTTCATACTTCAGTTACCGTTTTCAATCTGAACACGAAGTAACCGCTGTTTTTGGCGGTGAACGGCCACATGAGATCCGGCTGAGCATTCACGATTTCAACGGGCTCAGCGCCCAGGAGTTCACCGGCTACCTTTCCGCCGCCCGGAGAAACACCATCGCCGGGGTCACCTACTGGCGGCAGGAACGGTACGCGTTCTTCGCCAAGAAGTCGGCGCCCCTGCTGCTGCCGGCCTTCCGGCGCGGGGAGCCCGTCCCCACCGACTTCGCGGGCACGTTCTCGGTGCGCTGCGACGGCGGCCCCGCGACGCTCGTCCTCGACCAGGTGCGGGAGCGCCGGCTCGGCGGCGCCTGGCTGCAGGCGGGCACGGGGCCGTACGGCGTCTCCGGAGAGATCGACGCCGACGATCCGCTCCTGGTCAGGCTTGACATCGACGTGCCGAAAGGCCCCGCGAGGTTCACCGGCTCGATCTTCTCCCGCCCGAAGAACGCGCTCGCGGGCTGGATCGACACACCACGCGCCCGGATCGGGTGCCTCCTTGTCCGCTACGCCTGAACCGGTGGCCACGTCATGAGGGTGGATTTCACCAAATCCGTCATCCGGATCCTTGACCCCCACGGACGCACGGCGGGCGCGGGTTTCGTCATCTCCGCCGGTGAACTCGTCCTCACCTGCGCGCATGTCGTCGTCGGCGCGAGATCGGGGCCCGGCCAGGAGGTCGACCTCGGGGTCGGCGGCGAGGTCGTCCGCGGGCTCGTGCTGGCCGAGCACTGGCGCGCTCCCGGCGAGGCGGACACCGCGGTGATCCTGCTCGGGGAGGCGCTCGACGTGCCGCCGCTCATGCTGTCGTCGTCGGCCGGGACCACCGGGGCCGACTTCGCGACGTTCGGCTATCCCGACGCCTCGCCGACGCACGGACTGCGCGCCACGGGCATGGTGCTCGGCCCGGTACCCGAGCCTCTCGGCGGCTCGCCGGTGATCCAGCTCGGCAGGAGCAACGACGTCACCACCGGCTTCAGCGGGGGCCCCGTGGTCGACCTCTCCACCGGCCACGTCATCGGCATGATCCGCGAGATCCTCAGCGAGGACCGGTACGGCAGGCAGACCGGTGTCGCGCTCGCCACCCCCGCCGAGGAGTTGCGGGAGGCGTGGCCCGCACTGCTGCTCTCCGACGTCTGCCCATACCGGCCGCTGGCGCCCTTCGAGGAGGCCGACGCGCGGTTCTTCTTCGGCAGGGAGGCCTTCGTCCGCAAGATGGTCGGCCGGCTGCGCAGGCAGCCGCGCTTCCTCGCGGTCATCGGCCCTTCCGGCAGCGGGAAGTCCTCCGCGGTCAGAGCCGGTCTCATCCCGGAGATCCGGGCCGGCCGGGTGCCCAGGCTCGCCGGGTACGACTGCGTCCTCGGCCGCCCGGCCGATCTCGGCGCACTGGAGAGCGAGCTGCCCGGGTTCACCACCGACCTGGTCGGCGCGGTGGAGGCGAGACCGCGGGGCACGGTGCTCGTGCTCGATCAGTTCGAGGAGCTGTTCGTCACCCTCGCCGAGACCGCCAGGGGCAGGTTCATCGGGCAACTCGACCGGCTGCTCGACCACGACGGTGATTGCGCGCTCATCGTGGTGATGCGCGACGACTTCTACAGCCGCCTGGCGAGCGAGGCCCCCGATCTCATGGAATGGGTCGAACACGGACTGGTCAACGTGCCCTCGTTCCTCGGCAGGGACGAGTTGATCGCCATCGTCGAGCAGCCGGCCGAGGCGGTGCGGCTCAGCTTCGAGCCGGGCCTCGCCGAGGCCATCGTGGACGACGCCATCCGGGCGGCCGTGGCGGGCCGCCCGCGCGAGGACGACCCCGACGACCCCGCGGAACCCAGGGCCGGCGGCACCGTGCTGCCCCTCCTTGAGTTCGCCCTCGGCGACCTGTGGAAGCTGCGCCGGGACGGCGTCCTGCTGTGGGAGGTGTACCGCGATATCGGAGGGGTCACCGGGGGGCTGACGAACTGGGCGGACGAGGCGTACCGCGCACTGCCCGCCGCGCTGCGGGAGACCACCCGCCAGGTCTTCACAGATCTCGTCCATCTGGGCGACGAGCTGCGGGGCATCCCCGACAGCCGGTGGAAGCGGCGCGTCTCCGAGCTGATCCGCAGCCCTGAGAGAGCGACCGCCGTGCAGGCCGTGATCGCGGCCTTCGCCGACCGGAGGCTGCTGGTCACCGCCGCGGACGGGCCCGGCCACGAGGAGACCGCCGAACTCATCCACGACGTGCTGCTGCGCGAGTGGGCGGAGCTCCAGGGCTGGCTCAAGAGCGGCCGCGAGTTCCTGTCGTGGCGGCAGGAACTCGCCCGCCAGGAGCGGGCGTGGCGGGCCGACCCCGGTGCCGGTGAGCGGTTGCTGCGCGGCACGGTCCTCAGCACGGCGGTCGGCCATCTTGAGCGCAGCCGGGACGAGCTGAGCGTCGGCGAGCGGGAGTTCGTCGAGTCCAGCCGCGCGGCGTGGGAGGCCGAGGAACGTGAGCGGCGCCTGCTCAGGGAGACGGCGGTCCGGCACGAACGCTCGCAGCTGGAACGCGCGCTGCGGGAGCGCGCCACGCGGGTCGCCGGGCTCATCCCCCTGGAGCCCGCCAGAGCCCTGGCCCTCGCGGTCCAGACGCTCTCGGCCAATCTCAGGGACCTGCCCGGTGAGCCGCCGCTCGGCGTCGTCGTCGCCGCGCTACGGTCCGCGACGCTCCGTTCGCGCGAGCGCCGGGTCCGTGACACGCCGGGGGCGATCCGCGCCGTGGCTTTCGCCCCGGACGGCCGGCTGCTGGCCGGCGCGGGAGACGACCGCACGGTACGCCTGTGGGACCGGGACGGCCGGCCGCACGGAGAACCACTGACCGGCCACCAGGACAGCGTCAACGCCCTGTGCTTCACCCCCGACGGCCGGCTGCTGGCCGCCGCCGGCGACGACGGCATGACCCTGTTCCAGCTCGCCGGGGGCGTCCCCCTCCGTCTCGGCGACGCCTCGTCCGCGCTCGCCGTCAGCCCGGACGGAAGGCTGCTGGTCACCGGGACCCACGACGGCCGCCTCCAGCGCTGGAACCGCCCGGACCTCGTCCCCTCCGGCCGGGACCTGCGGGATGACGTGCGGGCGCACGACGACTTCGTGAGCGCGCTCGCCTTCAGCCCCGACGGCGGCCTGCTGGCCAGCGCCGGAGGCGACGGGGTGATCCGGCTGTGGACGGTCAGGGGAGGCGCGCTGCTCGCTCGCGGCGCGCCGCTGGCCGGGCACGAGGGGTTCGTCACCTCCCTGGCCTTCGGCCTGGACGGCGACTTCCTGATCAGCGGCGGCCAGGACACCACGGTCCGGATCTGGGACAGCCACGCCAGGAGGCAGGTCGGCGATCCGTGGGTCGGCCACACCGGCGCCGTGACCGCCGTCGCGGCCGCTCCGGACGGCACGCTGATCGTCAGCGGCGGCCTGGACCGGACCCTGCGGACCTGGGACTGGCACGAGCAGCCGTCCGCGCACGGGCCGTCCACCGCCCTGGCCGCCGCGGAGGCGGGTGAGGTGGAGGCGGCCCGCCGCTGGGACGCGGGGGGCTTCCAGGCGCGGCCGGCCTGGCGGGTGCACCGCGAGTTCATCCACGACCTGGCCGTCAGCCCCGACGGCCGCCTGATCGCGACCGGCAGCGACGACAGGACCCTGCGCCTTTCCGATCTGAACGGCGTCCTGGCGGCCGACCCCATCGGCGGCCACGGTGGGAGCGTCCGCGGCGTGGCCGTCAGCCCCGACGGGCGGCTCGCCGCGAGCGCCAGCAGCGACAGGACGGTGCGGCGGTGGAACCGCGCGGGCCGGCTCGACGGCCTCGCCTTCGACGGGCACGACGCTCCGGTGAACGCGGTCGCCTTCCACCCCGACGGGTCGCTGGTGGCCAGCGCGTCCGATGACGGCACGGTCAGGTTCTCCGACCTGGACGGTCGCGCGGTCGGCGCCCCCTTCAGCGCCCACGACGGGCCGGTGACCGGGGTCGCCTTCCACCCCGACGGCAGGCGGGTGGTCAGCGGCGGCAGAGACGGGACCGTCAGGATCTGGGCTCCGGACAGCCGGAATCCGGTCATCACCTGCTCCGGTCATGAGGGCGAGGTCGAGTCGGTCTCGGTCTCCCCCGACGGGTCGCTGGTGGTGAGCTGTGCCGGTGACCGCACGGTCCGGTTGTGGGACATCGACGGCCGGCCGGTCGGCGCCCCGTTCATCGGCCATGACGGCGAGGTCCGCGACGTGGTGTTCAGCCCCGACGGAACGATGGTGGTGAGCGCCGCGCAGGACGGCACCGTGCGCGTGTGGGCGCTGGACGGCACACCACTCGGCCTGCCCCTGCGCGGGCACAGCGGATGGGTGAACTCCGTGGCCGTCACGCCCGACGGCCGGTACGCGATCAGCGCGGGAATGGACTCCACGCTTCGCCTGTGGGATCTGGGTACCTGGCGCGACTGGCTACGCGTCGCGCACGCTCGCCTGGTGGAACACCCCGAGCTGGGCGAACTCGTGGCCGGTGAGGCGCGGCGGATCCTCGACGAACCCGGCTGAACCTCATGGCACGCGGTATTTCTCGCAGAAGTACGGGCACTCCTTCTCCGCGCAGCGGGAGGGGCCCTGCCGGCGCTCGAACCAGCCTTCCGCGACGTTGCCGATGAGGTCTGCGGGGCCGCAACGGTAGATCGCACCGTCGGGCATGATCCGGACGAAACGGTTACCCGCCTCGCACAGGTCGCCCCGGTAGTCGGGGCGGTCGCGCAGGAAGAGCGGGCCGTCCATGAACGGGTTGATCGACGGTGGCTCACCCCTTCGGGAGAACCACCCCGCGTAAAATTCCGCGGCGCGCCGGGAGTAGGTGAGAAACAGCTCGCGTTCCTCGTCGGAGTAGTCGCGGGGATAGTCGCGGCCCGCATAGGGGCCGCGTAGCGCCTTCGGGATCAGAACCACGCCTCGGTCGGCGTATTCGTGCCACATCTCGTCGAATTCCGGGAACAGCAGGGGGTCCATGACACAGGACGCGAGAACCTGGAATCCGGCCTCCCGCAACAGGGTGACATTTCCGATGAATCGCTCTTTTCCCGATTTCAACTGACGCTGTTGCTCATGAACCCCACAATGAATGAAATCCACATGTTTTGCGTCGATCGTCTCGGCGAACGACCGTATCCGTACCGAATCGGCGTTGGTGTTTATGCTTATGTGGTGTCGCCGGGTCAGCGACGCGCACAACGACAGGAATCCCGGATACATGAAGGGCTCGCCACCGGTCAGGTGGAGCAGCCAGGTGAGCCCCGTCCGGTCGAAGAACGACGCCAGCCGATCCGTCCCCGCCGGAGTCGAGATCTTCGCCCCCAGCGCGCCCGCGTCCCAGAAGCAGTAGGCGCACCGGTAGTTGCAGGTGCTCATCAGCACCCAGTCGGCCTCGATGTCGTAGGGACGCCGGAATGTGACCTGTGACCAGGGGACGAACGTGACCCGCTCGGCGGGAGTCTGCGCCATGAATCGATGGAATGCGCAATCCGCCGACACCGCAAGGCTCAAATCGCTTCCCTGGCGGCCGGATCCTGAGCCCCCTCGGGCACCTCGAAGAACGACGACGGGGACACCGGCCGGTTCGACGCCGCCGACGCGTACGCCGCCGCGATCATCGCCTGGACCGCCACCCCGTCCTCGACCCCGACGTCCGGCGCCTCCCCGCGCCTCAGCGCCGCCACGAACCGGGAGACCGCCAGCGCCTTGAGGTCGGTCGCCGAAGCCAGCCTCGGCACCCGCGTTCCGGCACGCAGGCCCTCGGGTACGGCGAGCAGCGACGAGATCGACGACTCCGGCAGGATCTGCACCTGCCCCGCCCTCCCCCAGAGCCGGATCGCCGCCCCCGGTCCGCCCGTGACGCTCGCGGCCCCGATGAAGGTCGCGACCGTCTCGCCGAACCGGACGACCACGCTCACCAGGTCCTCGATGTCGGGCGCCACCTCCGACGGCAGCGTCTGCGCGTACACCTGGTCGGCCTCGTGGCCGAGCAGCGCGCGGATCACATCGAGGTGGTGGATCAGGTTCATCATCATGAACCCCCCGCCCGACCGGCTCTTCGAGAGCCGCCAGGTCGACGTGGCCCGGTGGCTGAACCCCCCGAAGTAGTAGGACGGCGGCTTGTCGATGAGGTACGTCGACACCGCTCCCACCGGCGCCCCCAGCAACCCCGCCCGGATCGCGGCCCCCGCACGCAGGACCCTGTCGTCGAGGCGCAGCGGGAAGAGCAGCCCCACCCTGCTCGACGCGGACTTCGCGGCGGCGGCGATGCGCAGCGCCGACGGCAGGTCGGCGGCGAGTGGCTTCTCCAGAAGAACGTGCCTGCCCGCATCCAGCGCGGCGACGGTGAGCGTCTCGTGCGTGTCGTGCGGGGTCGCGACGATCACCGCCTCGATGTCGTCCCGGTCGAGGAGCTCCGCCAGGGAGGTGACGGCATGCCCGCCGCATCGGCGGGCGACCTCCTCGGCGAGACGCGGGACGGGATCGAAGCAGGCCGCGAGTTCCGCGTGCTCGGCGGCCGCCACCGCCGTCCCGTTGACCATTCCGATGTCACCGCATCCGACCAGCCCGAACCGCACCGGTCTGACGGGCCCGGCCGGGGCGCGGCGGCCCGCAGGCGGGACCGGCCGGAGGTCCGGCCGGTCCTCCGGCCGCCAGGTGAGGGCCGCCGCCACGAAGGACCGGTCGGACGCGAGCCGCCGGTACGCCAGCGGCGCGTCCCCGGCCGCGTACGGTGAGAGCACATCCGTGCAGGAGAGCCGCTCCTCCCGCAGGTGGTGGAAGAACTCCCGGGTGAACTCCTCCGCGGCGCCGTCGGCGAGGGTGGCGACATGCGCCCCGACGACGGACAGCCCACGGTCGTAGATCGCCCCGACGGGCATCGGCGCTCGCACCGCCCGCGGCGATCCGAGCACCACCACGCGCCCGCCCTCCGCCGTGGCGGCGACCGCGACGGCGAGCCCCTCCGGCGTACCGGTCACGTCGAGAACCAGCGGGTAGGCCATGGCCGGTACCGAGGTCCCGGTCGTGAAGCGGGTGTGCTCCTCGGCTCGCGCCGCCCAGGACCTGGCCGCCGACTCGCCGACGGCCAGGCAGTCGGTGGTCCCCCTGGCGGCCGCGATCCTGCGCGCCATGATGCCGAGCAGTCCCGCCCCGACGACCGCCACCGGTTCACCCGGCTCGTACCCGCCCATGGCCAGGCCGTGCATGGCCGTCAGGGCGAACTGCCAGAGGGCCGCGTCCTGCAGAGCCACTCCCCGGGGCACCGTGTGCACCGCGGAGACCGGCACCACCGCCAGGCTCCGATGCGCGACCCCCCGGAGCGCGACCGCGGTTCCGGCGGGGAAACCCGGTGCGGGCCTGCGGACCGATCCCGCCGCCAGATACCCCGGGTCGTGCGGGAAGGAGACGAGCGCGTTCGGCAACCCGAGAAAACGGGCACGCTCGGTCCCCGGGCTCATCACGCTGACGGCCACCTCGACGAGGACCTCCCCGGCCCCGGGCTCGGCCACGACGACGCCGTCGTCGACCGTCGCCACTCCCGGCCTCGGCCAGCGAA
Source organism: Streptosporangium sp. NPDC049644 (assembly GCF_040675205.1). Lineage (NCBI taxonomy): Bacteria > Bacillati > Actinomycetota > Actinomycetes > Streptosporangiales > Streptosporangiaceae > Streptosporangium > Streptosporangium sp. NPDC049644. The sequence goes on from NZ_JBFAOJ010000048.1 coordinate 45,262, forward strand.
CCGCCCGAGCCACGAGCGGAGCGGGAAACTCCGGAACACCCGACACGCCTGCCTCCGCTGGGTTTCGCTGGGCTCCACGGCGCGATCCGCCCGCGTCACCACCATCGACTCCCATATCGATCCCGCCGTCAAGACGCGCCCCCGGGCCGGGCGGCCCGGCGAACATCCCGCCATCCGGCTGGAGGAAGAGGCACACCACCTCGCCCGGGGATCCCGCAGATCACTGTGACCCGGTCCGCGGGCCGGACCGGGTCACCCCGCTCATGACCGGCCGGAAGTCCCCTGGCGGAGACCGTCGAAGAGGTCGTCCTCGCGATCGGCGGCGGCCGGGACCCGGTTGAGGTGGCGGATGAAGGACTCCTGCGCGAACGCCCGGTGCTGGGCCTCGGCGGGCATCCGCAGCAGGAAGATGTTCTCGCCCTGGCTCGCGTGCGCCTCCAGCGCCTTGCGTTTGCGCTCCACCTGGTCGGCCACGTCGATTACGGCGGTGATCTGCTCCTCGGGGACGCCGAAGTCCTCGGGGAGTTCCAGGTCCTCGGAGGCGGCGCCGGTCGAGCGGAGATAGGCGAACATCTCGGCGATCCGCTCGCGGGGCACCGCCGTGTAGTAGAGCTTGCCGGGAATCCCGCTGGCCTCGGTCGCGGCGACCGCGATCCGGTGTGCCTGGATGTGGTCGGGGTGGCCGTAGCCGCCGTTCTCGTCGTAGGTGACGACGACCTGCGGGCGGTAGCGCTCCATCAGCGCGACCAGCCGGCCCACGGCCTGCTCGAACGGCACGTTGGCGAAGGCGTCCTCGGCCTCGTTTCCGGCCCAGCCGACCATGCCCGAGTCCCGGTAGCCGAGCAACTCCAGGTGGGAGATACCAAGGTGGGCCGCCGAGGCGCGGAGCTCCTCCAGCCGCAGCGCGCTCACCGCCGCCTCGTCGTGACCGGGCTCCCCCGGCTTCGCCCCGCCGGGCGCGTCACCCTGCTCGCCGTTCGTACAGGTGACCAGGACGGTGCGGATGCCCTCGTCCGCGTATCTGGCCAGGATCCCGCCGGTCCCGATCACCTCGTCATCGGGATGAGCATGAACCGCCATCAACGTCAGCCCGTCACTCACCGACACCGCTCCCTCCGTAGGAAAACCCAGCGAACCGCCTCACCCTACGACGCCCCGCCGACACTCCCAACCGGCGGTCGTCCCGCCGCGGGCCGGAGACACCGCGTCGCTCTCCGCGGGACCGTCCACACGTGCGCGGGGATGGTCCCGGCATGGGCATCGTCAAGAGTCGGTCCGGGACGGCGGTGGTACCGGTGTCAGGCGTGACGGCGCGGGTAGCGGAGTGGTAAGGCAGAAGTGAACGATGCGAAGAGGTGATCGCCATGCCGCGTGGTTCCAATTCCAAGCGCGAGCGGCAGTACAGGCACATCAAGGAGAGCGCGCGACGGCGCGGGGAGAAGGAGAGCCGGGCCGAGGAGATCGCGGCCCGTACCGTCAACAAGGAACGTGCCCGCGCCGGGGAGTCCCGCACCGCGAGCCGCACCTCGACCCAGGACATCTCCTCGTCCCGGCGCGGCGGGCTGCGCTCGCACTCCGGAGCCGGTGGCCGCACCAAGGAGCAGCTCTACGCGGAGGCCAAGCGCCGCAACATCAAGGGCCGCTCGACCATGAGCAAGGCGCAGTTGGAGAAGGCCCTCCGCTGAGGATCCGGCGGGCGCGCCCCGCACTCGGAGCCTCATGGCGACCGGAGGCGGCGGGGTCGCGTCCGGCCGGGTCCGTCTCCGGCCACTGATCGGCCCTACCGCCCGCGTCACCTACCTCCGGTGCCGCTGTCCCGGCGGTACCGAGTGGCCCGGCTCCTGGGCGGCTTGTAGTTCGGCACGAGTGGGCGGGTCGGCTCCCGCCCGTTGGCAGGTGAGGCCCGCCACCCAGGCCGCCTGGTCGAGGATGCCGGTCAGTTCCGCCTCGGACAACCCGCCGATCAGGGCCGGGGTGGCGCGGCCGCCTCGCAGCAGCCCGTCGAGCAGGCCGGCGGTGAAGGCGTCTCCGGCACCGACGGTGTCCACCACCTGGGCCGGGATCGCCGGCCTCCGGAGCGCGTGGCCGCCTCGGGTCAGCCCCAGGCAGCCCTCGCCTCCGTAGGTGACCACCACCAGGTCGGGGCCCGACCCCAGCCATTCCCGGGCCACCTCGCCGGCCGGCCGGTTCGGGTAGAGCCAGCTCAGGTCCTCCTCGCTCACCTTGACCACGTGGGCGAGGGTCACGTACCGCTCGATGAGCGGGCGCGCGGACGCCGGGTCGTCGAGCAGGGCGGGCCGGATGTTCGGGTCGTAGCTGATCAGTACCTGGCCTTCGGCCCTCGCCCGCGCGACGGCGCCGGCGATCCGGTCACCGCCTGGCGGCCGCCAGGCGGCCACGGACCCGGTGTGGACCACCCGGCTCTCCGCCGGCAGGTGCGGCTCGCCGTCCCCCCACTGCCAGTCGGCGGTGCCCTCGACGTAGAAGTCGTAGGCGGCCTGGCCCGCCTCGTCGACGGAGACGATGGCGAGGGTGGCCGGCTCGCTCGCCGGGACCGCCCAGCGCAGGTCCACCCCGTTCGCCGCGGCGTGCGCGCGCAGCGTCCGGCCAAGCACCCCGGTGGAGAGACGGGCGACGAACGCGGCGGGATCGCCCAGGCGGGCCAGGCCGACCGCGACGTTGAGCGGGCTGCCGCCCGGATGCCCGGTGTAGGCCCGGCCGCCGCCCTCCGCGACCATGTCGACGACCGACTCGCCGATGACGGTGATCATTGCCGGCCCGTCCCCGCGGGAGGGGCCACAGGAGTCCTCGAACATGTCACCCACCGATGGATCTTCTCATCGGGAACCGCGCCGTGCATCCGGTGGTGCCGGATGACCGGTCCTCGTGCGCCGACCTCGATCGAACCCACTCACCGGCGGGCCCGGTCACGCGCGGCGCATGTATCGCCCGCTGGGCTCGCCCACGACCGCACCGTCACGGAAGCGCACCTGACCTCCGACGACCGTGGTGACCGGCCAGCCGGTCAGGCCGACTCCCTCGAACGGGGAGTGGTCCTGGCCCGACAGGCACAGCTCGGGGGTCACCGTCTGCGCCAGTTCGGGGTCGACGACGGTCAGATCGGCGTCGAAGCCGACGGCGAGGCTGCCCTTGCGGCCCCACAGGTTGTAGGCCTTGGCGGGGTTGGCCGAGGCCAGCTCGGCGATACGGGCGAGGGAGAGCCCGCGCTTGAGATGCCCTTCGGAGAACAGGACCGGATAGAGCAGAGCGGTTCCGCCGAATCCCGGGCGCGCCGGCCAGAGCCGCTCGCCCTTCTCCGCCTCCATGCAGCAGGCATGGTCGGAGGCCACCCAGTCGATCGTGCCGTCGGCGGCGCGCTGCCACAGTGCCTCGCCGTCGGCCCTGGTGCGAATCGGGGGGTTGACCTTCCCACCGAGGCCGCCCACCGCGTCGAGGCTGTCGTGGTCGAGGCAGAGGTGGTGCAGCGTGGTCTCGGCCCGTATGTCGGCCGCGCCGTTCACCTCGCGAGCGAGCACGACGGCCTCGATCGCCTCCCTGCTGGACAGGTGCAGCAGGTTGACGCTGCTGCCGGTGTGGTTCGCCAGCGTGGTCGCCTCGCCGATGGCGACCCGCTCGGTCAGCGGCGGACGTCCCTCGTGATAGGCGCGGAGCGTCTGCGGGTCGCCCTGCGAGCGGACCCGGTCGATGAACACCCTCATCAGCTCGGACTGCTCGCAGTGCAGCGACAGCGACAGCCGCAGGCCGGGATGCGCGTCCTGGACCCGGGCCACCTGCTCCAGAATGAGGTAGAGATGACCGAGGTCGTACTCGTCCCCCATGGTGAAGGCGCGGGCGTCCCGGCTGTTCGCGGCCAGGTCGAAGCCCTTGTAGAACATGTAGTACTTGAACGACGTGACGCCGTGCTCCGCCACCAGGTAGGGAATCTCGGCGATCTGGTCCACGGTCATCGGCGCGAGGTGGAAGCCGTAGTCGGTCCAGGACCGCCCGGAGACCGCCGCGAGGACCTCCGGGAAGATCTCCTCGTAGGAGCCCGTGCGGTCCAGGTAGTGGGAACCGGTACGGAAGTACGACAGCACGGTCGTGGCGCCGCCGACGAGAGACGATCGGGTCTCCTCGAAGGCGTCGGTGGCCAGGTCGCGGTAGATGCCAAGGTGGAAGTGGGCGTCCACGGCCCCGGGAAGGACCACCTTCCCCCGGGCGTCGACCACCTCGCCGGCCTCCGCGGCGGCGATGTCGTGGGCGATGGCCGCTACCTTCCCCTCGGAGACCGCCAGATCGGCGCGGATCTCTCCGTGGTAGGGAAGGACGACGGTGCCCCCCTTGATCAACAGGTCATATCGGGACATACGCGCGACGGCCGGCCTGTGGGGCGGCCGTCACCCCCTTTCCGGTGTGGTCCACCCCATCTGGGCGGACAGTCGTGCGGTGGATTCCAGAAGCGCCTCGACGCACGTGTCGACCTCGGTGCGGAACCGCTCCAGCGGCCCGCAGACGCTGACGACGGCCGCCGGCCGCCCCCGGTGGTCGAGAACGGGCGCGGCGACCGACGCCGCGCCCGACATCCGCTCGGCGAACGACCGGGACCAGCCGCACTCGCGGATGGCCGCGAGTTCCTTGCGCAGTTTCGCGACGTCGGGCACCGTCCCGCCGGCCGGCGACTCCAGCGGCCCGCTCGACAGGTAGCTCTCGATCTCCTCCTCCGCCAGGAAGGCGAGGAACGCCTTGGACGAGCCGCCCACGTGCAGCGGATACGGCGCGCCGAGGGTGACGCTCATGATGACCTCGCGGGGCGGGGTGACCTGGTCCACGTAGATCCGCGTCCACCCCGCACGGGTCGACAGCGTCGCCGTCTCGTCGGTCCGCCGGGACAGCGCCACCAGCTCGGGCGCGGCGATGCGCCTGACGTCGAGGCGGTCCAGGTAGGCGAGGCCCAGCCGCATGGCACCGACTCCGAGGGAGTAGCGCCGGGTCGTCCCGTCCAGTTCGATGAGACCGCGAACCCGGAACGAGGCCAGGATCCGGTGCACCGCGGCCTTCGACATGCCGAGCGCCTCGGCGATCTCGGTGACACCGAGCGTCATCGACGACGTCTCGGTGAAGAGCATCAGCACCTCGGCGGCCCGCTCGACCGCGGCGACGGCCTGCCTGCCGCTCTCCTGGACCGGCGGGTCGGCGACCACGGGGCTCCGGTCTTCCTTCGGCATGTGTTCCTCCAGGGAAAAGGGGCGCTCCCCCTTCGGAGCTCGAAATCTTCACCAGACTTGTTCCGCAGACGGTAACGCTGTTTCAATAGATTGTGAAGCCCCCGGGGATGCGCTTCGGACGGGCCATAAACGCAGCACACTTCGAGGAGGCCGATCTCGTGGAGGAGGAAAGTGGCGTGATGTCGTTGTGGCGGCACCTCGACGGCTCCAGGATCGTCGATCTCGCTCAGCCGATGCGCACGGGCATGCCCCAGTCGCCGAACCACCCACGTTTCAGGATGGTCATCGAGCGGCGGCACGGCGACATGGTCCGCGAGGACGGCGGCTCGGCCGCGAACGAGGTCATCCTCACCGGCGGGCACGTGGGCACCCATGTCGACGCCCTCGGACACGTCTCGCAGGACGGGTACGTCCACGGCGAGGTCGAGGCGGCGGGCATCCAGTCACACCAGGGCCTGTCCCGGCTCGGCATCGAGACCTTCACCCCGTACGTCGGGCGTGGCGTGCTGCTCGACGTGACCGCCGTGCACGGGGTCGACGTTCTGCCGCCCGGATACGAGGTGACCCCGGAGGATCTCGAAGCCGCGGCGCACAGGGCGGGCGTGCGGCCGCGCGCCGGTGACGCCGTGCTGATCGGCACCGGCTGGTCACGCGAGTGGGACCGGCCGGCCCGTTTCACCGGTGAGGAGGGCGGTGTGCCCGGTCCGGGGCCGGACGCGGCTCGCTGGCTGGTCGAGCAGGGCGTCGCGGTGGCCGGGGGCGAGACGATCGCCTTCGAGCACATCGCGGCGGGCCGCGGACACTCCACGCTCCCCGTACACCGGATCCTGCTCGTGGAGGCGGGCGTGCACATCGTCGAGACGATGCGCCTGACCGAGCTGCTCGGCCTCGGGACGCCCGAGTTCCTGCTGGTCCTCAATCCTCTCCCCATCGTGGGCGCCACCGGCGCGCCCGTGCGGCCGCTCGCGGTGCTCACCGCATGAGCGTCGTCTCGGCTCTGGCCGAATTCGCCGCCGCCGGCCGTACGGGCCTGCCTCCCGCGGTCGTCGCGGACGTGACCGGCCGGGTGCTCGACACCTTCGGCAACTGCCTCGCCGCCCAGGAGCTCACCGATCCGGCCGAGCCGCACGAGGCGACCCTGCGGATGGCGAGCCGGTGGGGCGGTGTCGGAGAGTCCTCCGTGCTCGGCCACCGGCTGTCGCTTCCCGCGCCCTCCGCGGCGCTGGTCAACGGCACCCTCGCGCACGCGCTCGACTTCGACGACACCCACCTGCCCTCGGTGCTCCACCCGTCCGCCTCCGTCGTGCCCGCGACCCTGGCCGTCGCGGAGTCCGTCGGGGCCTCGGGCACCGAGCTCTGCCAGGCGGTGGCGGTCGGCGACGAGATCACCAACCGGCTGGGCATGGCGTCCTACATCCCCGAGTTGCGCAACTCCCTCTTCTTCGAGAAGGGCTGGCACGCCACGTCGATCTGCGGGACCGTCGGCGCCGCCGCAGGAGCGGCCCTGCTGATGGGCCTTTCCGCCGACGGCATCGCCCATGCCATGGGAATCGCCGCCAGTATGGGAGCGGGGGTCATCGAGGCCAACCGCACCGGCGGCACCGTGAAACGGGTGCACTGCGGCTGGGCCGCCCACTCGGGCGTGGTCGCCGCCACCATGGCCGCCGAGGGGGTGACCGGGCCGCCGACCGTCTTCGAGGGACGTTTCGGCTTCTTCCAGGCGTTCCTCGATGGGCGCTACGACGAGGCCGCGATCACCGACGGGCTGGGCGAGCGTTGGGAGCTGCTGCGTACGGTGTACAAGCCCTACCCCTCCAACCACTTCACCCATCCGGGTATCGACGCCGCCCTCGCCCTGCGCGCCGGAGGTCTGCGGCCCGAGGACGTGGCGGAGATCGAGCTCGGCGTGGCGGCCGCCCCGCTGCGGACGATCGGGGAGCCGCACGAGGAGAAGGTCCGGCCCCGGACGCCGTACCACGCCAAGTTCTCCGGCCCGTACACCGTGGCCAGCGCCCTGATCGGAGGGGGCGGCCTCGGACTGCACCTCGACGACTTCGCCGAGTCCGCCTTCCGTGACGAGCGGCGGCTGTCACTGGCCGCCAAGGTGCGCGTCGTGGCCGACGCGGAGTGCACCGAGGAGTTCCCCCGGGCCTTCTCCGCCGTGTTGCGGGTCCGCACCAAGGATGGACGCCGCCTGGAGCACCGGGTTCACTCCTCACGCGGCGGGCCCGAACATCCGCTGACGATGGACGAGCTGCAGACGAAGTACACCCTCAACGCCTCTCGTGTGCTGCCGGCCGAGGCGGCCGAGGCGCTGGCCCTAGAGGTGCGCGGCCTCGCGACGCGCCGCAGCGTCGCGGGCCTGCTCGACGCGGCGCTGATCACGCACGCCTAGGCGTGGACGCCTCAGCCGCCACCGATCGCGGAAGGCGGCGGCCGAGGTGGTGTCATCCGGCCCCGGTGCACCGCGACCAAAGGTCAGACTGTTTGAGGAACAAGCAGTATCATTCCCTCCGCAACCACATCTCTCCGGGAGTGCGGCCCGGGTGACGGCCCATGCTCCCTGGCCAGATGCGTGATCGCGTGCTCCGATCGGCTCTGATCCAGGTATAGTCGATGTCTGATGTATTCCTGACCAGAGGCGTGATCACGGGCAGGACCTGCTGTCCCGGCTCGTTCGCCGACGGCTCCCTCCGCAGGACGGCACGGACCGCTAGACGATCGGTTGAGAAGGCGAAACCATGGGGCAGGGCAGCACGCCGTCCACGGCGGGACAGAACGACGCCACGCGCGCGGCTCCTCCGGCGGCACCGCCCCCGTTGCCGGTCAGCCGGCTGCGCCCGGCGTACCAGCAGGTCGCCGACCAGCTGCGCGAGCTGATCCTCAACGGCTCGCTCGTCTCGGGACATCGCCTGCCTCCCGAGGCCGATCTCGGCGGCAACTTCGGGGTGAGCCGGAGCACCGTCCGCGAGGCGCTGCGCGTTCTCGCCTCGCAGGGGCTCGTCAGGACGGTTCGAGGCACCACCGGCGGAACCTTCATCGCCCATGTCGAGCCGGACCAGGTCAGCGACTACCTCGAGACCAGCATCGGCCTGATGTCGGGCTCGGACACCCTGACCCTGGCGGACATCCTGGAGGCGCGCGAGATGCTGGAGGTCCGCGCCGCCGGGCTCGCGGCGAGGCGCCGCGAGCCACGACATGTCGACGCGCTGCGGGCCGCCATGGAGCGCGAGAAGCACAGTCGCGGCCGGAGCGTGAGGTTCAACGAGCACCGGCACTTCCACGGGATCATCATCGAGGCGACCGGCAACGGCCTGCTGACCGTGATGACCGAGCCGGTCTTCCGGGTCCTGCAGTCACGGTTCCTCAGCCCGGACGTGCCGCGCGAGTTCTGGGCGCAGGTCGACCGGGAGCACGAAACGATCGTGGATCGCATCGACGCCGGCGACGCCGAGGGCGCCGGCGAGGCCATGCAGGTCCACCTGAGCAGAATCCGTGACGCCTACCACGACTGAGCGAAGGTCCCGGGGACGGGCTCCACGGCGTCGAGGACCCGCGAGACCGGACGCCTCCGAGAGTTCCGGCCCGGGTTCCCCCCCGGTTTCCACATGCCCGGAGGGGAAGGCTCGCTTGAAATATCTGATGTATTTGCCACAGGTGCTTTCCCCGGCACTCCTGCCGTCGGGCAGCACGGCGGCCCGACTCGACGAGCATCCCTGTTCTGCCTGTTGAACGATGTGAATGGCACCTCACGCCGGTGGCACCTGGACATCGGACACCTTAGACAGGGCCACCTCATTGCCCTACGCTTCATACGTCTGACATTATCTATCGACGCGAGCATCCGGGGAAGGCAATGGCGATCAAAGAGGGATGGAAGGGCCGCTTCTTCGAGGACTTCGAAGTGGGTGACATCTACCAGCATCCCCTGGGCCGGACGGTCACCGAGTCCGACAACACGTGGTTCACCTTGCTGACGATGAACACCAACCAGACGCACTTCAACACCGAGTACGCCGCGCGGTCCGAGTTCACCAGGCCGCTCGTCGTCTCCACCCTGACCGTGGCGATCGCGGTCGGGCAGAGCGTCACCGACATCACCCAGAACGCGTTCGCCAACCTGGGCTGGGACGAGATCAGGATGACCCACCCGGTCTTCGCGGGTGACACGTTGTACAGCGAGTCGCTCGTGCTGGAGAAGCGGGAGTCCGGCAGCCGCCCCCACGCGGGCATCGTCACCGTGCGCACCCGGACGCTCAACCAGGACGGGGACGAGGTCTGCTCGTTCAAGCGCACCTTCTACGTCTACAGAAGGGGCGCGCCCCAGCTGGAGGGCCTCTTCCCGACCGGCAAGAAGCCGCTCACCGGCGACCAGGGGCCGTCCCACCCATGAGGATCACTTTCGCCCCCTGGGGTGAGTCCCTCGGGGAGCTGACGGAGGTGGCCCGCAGGGCGGAGGCCGCGGGCGCCGAGGTCATCTGGGTTCCCGAGCTGCATCGCAGCGCCACCGTCACCGCGGCGGCTCTCGCGACGGCCACCAGGCGGGCCAGGATCGGCACCGCCATCGCGCTCGCCTTCACCCGCAGCCCGATGATCACCGCCCTGGAGGCGCTCGACATCGACGAGCTGTCGGACGGGCGCTTCGTCCTGGGGCTGGGAACCGGTGTGCGGCGGCTCAACGAGGACTGGCACAACGCCCGCTTCGGCAAGCCCGCCGGGCACATGAGGGAGACCGTCCGGAACATCCGCCACTTCTGGGAGACCTGCACCACCGGCGCCGAGATCGCCCTCACCGGCGAGTACGAGCCGATGCGGATGCGGGGCTACGAGCGGCCCTTCGGGGTGCGGCGGACGGACATCCCGATCTACCTGGCGGCGATGGGACCGGTGATGACCCGGCTGGCCGGGACGATCGGCGACGGCTGGATCAGCCACGAGCTCTGCTCCCCGCGCTACCTGGACGAGCTGGTCCTGCCGGAGCTGGAGGCGGGGATCGCCCGGGTCGAGGGTAAGAGGCGCGCGGACTTCGACGTCGTGGTGTCCGCCTGCTGCTCCGTCGCCGGCGACCGGCGGACAGCCGTCCGCCGCGTGTCGGGGGTCGTCGGCTTCTACGCCAGCGTCCGCACCTACGCCGACTTCTTCGGTTTCCACGGCCTGGCCGACCAGCAGCGGGCGGTCGTCGACGCGTTCCGGCAGGGCCGGGGCGCGGACTACCTCGCCGGCTCCGTCTCCCCGGAGATGGTCGACGTGCTCACCATGACCGGCACCCGCGACCAGGTGGCCGAACGCATCGCCGGTTACGCGGGGAAGGCCGATTCGGTGAAGCTCAGCCCGCCGACCCACGGGCTCACCGCCGCCGAGATCCGCGCGGCTCAGAACGAGATCCTGTCGCTCATGGCAGACATCGCAGGGAGCACCTCTTGAAGCCTCTGGAAGACATCCGGATCATCGCCGTCGAGCAGTACGGGGCCGGTCCGTTCGGCAGCGTGCACCTCGCCGATCTCGGCGCCCAAGTGATCAAGATCGAGGACCCGAGGGTGGGCGGTGACGTCGGCCGCTACGTGCCGCCGTACGGCGAGGGTGAGGACTCGCTGTTCTTCGAGACCTTCAACCGCAACAAGCGCAGCCTGTCCCTGGACCTGTCCTCGGCGGCCGGGCGCAGGGTCTTCGAGGACCTGGTGAAGGTCTCCGACGTGGTCTACTCCAACCTCCGCGGCGACGTCCCGGCGAAGATCGGTATCACCTACGACGACCTCAGGCATCTGAACCCGGCCATCGTCTGCTGCTCGCTCACCGGTTTCGGGATGACCGGCCCGCGCCGGAAGGAGCCTGGCTACGACTACGTGCTCCAGGGCCTGGCCGGTTGGATGGATCTCACCGGCGAGCCCGACGGGCCGCCCACCAAGTCCGGGCTCTCCCTGGTCGACTACTCGGGCGGGCTGGTCGCCGCCCTCTCGCTGCTGGCCGGCGTGCACGCGGCACGACGCGACGGGACGGGCATGGACTGCGACGTCAGCCTGTACGACACCGCGATCGGGATGCTGACCTATCCGGCTGCCTGGCACCTGAACGCGGGCTTCACCCCGGCCCGTACCCGCCACTCGGCCCACCCCTCGCTGGTGCCTTTCCAGGCGTTCGAGGCCAGTGACGGCTGGCTGGTCGTCGGCTGCGCCAAGGAGAAGTTCTGGGCGCGCCTCGCCGACGTCGTCGGCCATCCCGAATGGGCCGAGCCGGACTCCCCCTACGGCTCGTTCGCGGGCCGGCAGCGAAACAGTGTGGAACTGCTCGGACTCCTGGAAGAGATCTTCCGGAAGCGCACCGTGGCCGAGTGGCTGAAGGTCCTGTATCCGGCCTCGATCCCCTGTGCGCCCATCAACGACGTCGCGGCCGCGCTGGCGGAGGAGCACACCAGGGCGCGCGGGTTGCGCGTCACCACCGAGCACCCCCGGTTCGGCACGGTCGAACAGGTCGCCTCACCGGTGCGGGTCGGCAGCGAGCCGCCGACCTACCGCCGTGCCCCGCTCCGCAACGAGGACTTCGACCTGGTGGTCCGTGACATCGTGGGATACGACGAGGCGACGATCGACGAGCTGACGGCCCAGGGCGCGTTCGGCGAGGTGACCGGGGCGGCCACCCGATGATCGCTCGGGAGCTGGCCGCCTGGGCGCTCGGTCTGACCGACGTTCCCGCATCGGTCCGCCAGGCCGCCACCCGGCACCTGCTCGACGGGGTCGGCACCGCGCTCGGCGCCTACCGGACCGGAGCCGCGGCCCCCGCGCTGACCGTGGCGCGAGACCTCGGCGGCCCCGCCGAGGCGACGGTCCTCGGCACCGGCCACCGGCTCTCGGCGCCCGCCGCGGCCCTCGCCAACGGCACGCTCGTGCACGCCCTCGACTTCGACGACACCCACGCCGGCGGCCTCGTGCACGCCACCGCCGTCGTCCTGCCCGCGGCGTTCGCCGTCGGCGAGCAGGTCGGCGCGTCAGGCCGGGAGGTGCTCACCGCCGCCGTGGCGGGGTACGAGACCGCCTGCCGGGTGGCCGCCGCCGCCCCGCACGGATTCCACGCGCGCGGCCTGCACGCGACGATGGTCGCGGGCGTCTTCTCCTCGGCTCTGGTCGCCGCGCGGCTGCTCGGCCTGGACGTCGCCCGGACCACCGACGCGCTGGGCATCGCGGGCAGCCAGGCGGGGGGCCTGCTGGCCTTCCTCGGCACCGGGGCCTCCACCAAACAGCTCCATCCCGGGTTCGCCTCGCAGTCGGGCGTCATCGCCGCCCGCCTGGCGGCGGCGGGTGCCACCGGGCCGGAGACGGTCTTCGAAGGGCCACACGGCGTCTTCGACGCGCTCGCTCAGGGTGGCGTGGACCCGCGGTCGATCACCGCCGACCTCGGCGACCGGTGGGAGACCACCCGGATCGGCATAAAGCCATACGCGGCCTGCCAGCTCTCGCACGCCACCATGGGGGCGACCCTCGACGCGATGGCGCGCGAGCCGTTCGGCCCCGAGGACGTCTGCGAGATACATGCCCAGGTCCACCCCGACTCCGCCTCGGTGGTCTGCGACACCTCCCGCGACCTGCTGCGACCGGCGAGCGCCTACGCCGCGAAGTTCTCGCTCCCCTGGACCGTCGCGGCACTGGTCGTCGACCGGGGGGTGAGCCTGGACACCTTCGAGCCGCGCTCGATCGCCCGTGCCGAGGTGAGCGAGCTCGCCGCCCGGGTCCGCTGGGAGGTCGCCGAGCCCTCGGGGCTCGTCGCCGCCGACGCGCCGGGACGCGTCTCCGTCAGGCTCCGCGACGGCCGGGTCGTCGACGGTTCCGTGCGGCGCAGCGAGGGGGGCGGGGCCAACCCGCTCAGCCGGGACGCGCTGATAGCCAAGTTCGAGGGCAACGTGGGAGGCCGGGCGACCGGGCTCGTCGACGTCGTCGAGGCGCTCGACCGGCAACCGGATCTCACCGCCGTACTGAGCGCCGCGGCCGCCGCCGCGGCCGAGTTCGCCCAGCGTAGTCAGGAGCAGAGATGACGTTGCGAGCTGTCAGACCCGCCGAGTTCCCCTGGTTCCCCTACGAGGGCTTCACCTTCTGCCTCGCACTGTCCGAAGGCGACAGCGCCTGGTCGTCCGGGCACACCGCGGCCGCACGGGACGAGGCGCTCGGCAAGATGGTCGTCTCCGGCACCATGGAGGAGCAGGCACGGATCGCCTACCGGAAGGTGCTGACGATCATCGAGGCCGCCGGCCTCGGCCCGGACGACGTGGTGCACGTGACGGAGAACGTCACCCTCGCGGGCCTGCCCGACTACGAGGCCGCGGCCGCCGTGCGCGAGGAGGTCTTCGGGACGCACCGGCCCACGCTCTCCACGGTGGTGGTGGAGCGACTGGTCCGCTCGGCCGCGTTGCTGGAGATCGAGATGCACGCCGTCAGGGGCGGCGGCACCGAACTGCCGGCCGCCGGCGGGTGGGCCGCCTCCCCGGTGCGCGAGGGGCATGACGGCACGGTGTACCTGCCGACCGTCGTGCCCGTCGACGAGTCCGGCGACATCGTCTCCCCCGGCGACTTCGTGGGCCAGTACGCGTACTGCCTCGACCGGGCGGACGCGCTGCTGCGCCAGGCGGGACTGTCCCTGGACAACGCCGTCACCACCTACGACTACTCGACTCCCGCGTCCCGCGGCGTCTACCGCAAGAGCCACCGGGTGCGCAAGGAACGACTCGGCGGAGCGGGGGTGTACCCGGGGGCCGGGGGCATCCTGATGAGCCGCCTGCACCACCCGGAGTCCATGGTCGCGATCGACGTCACCGCCTCCAGGCATCCGCTGGAACCGGTGAACCCGGGCTGGTCCCGGTACGACACCCTGACCTACTCGCCGGGCGTCCGGGCGGGCCGCACGCTGTTCATGTCCGGTTTCGCGGCGCTGGACATGGAGACCCAGGAGGCGCTCCACCCCGGCGATCTCAAGGCGCAGGCCGAGGAGACCTACGGGGCGATCCGGCATCTGCTCTCCCACGCCGGTCTCGGTCCCGAGAACCTGCTCTCGACCGTCGAGTTCTGCGTCGAGTCGGCCCTGCCGGACTACCGCGTGGTCGCGCCGGTCCGTGAGCGCCTGCTCTCACCCCCGTGGCCGGCCTCGACCGGAGCGATCTGCAAGGAGTTGCTCCGTCCCGAGTTCCTGCTCGAGGTGTTCCCGACCGCCCTCTATCCGAAGGACCCGTCGTGACGCTGCTCACCGAGGAGATCCGCGCGCTCGTCGGGCGCAGGCGGGTCTACACCGCGCCGGAGGAGCTCGGCGCCGCCGCGTGCAGGTACTTCGGCCTGGCCGTCGGGGACGACAACCCGCTGTACTCCGATCCCGAGTACGCGCGCGCCCAGGGGCTGGCCGGGGTGACCGCGCCGCCCACCCTGATCTGCGAGACGAACCAGTACGCCGGCCTGCCGATAGGCCCCGACGGCGACGCCGGGCACAACTGGGGGATCGAGATCCCGGGCACCCGCAAGGTCCGCGGCGGCAACTCCTACGTCTTCCACCGCCGGATCCGCCCCGACGATGTCGTCACCGCCACCTGGGAGATCAAGGACGCGACGGAGAAGACCACCAGGTCCGGCGCGGGGATGCTGATCGTCACCTCGCGGGCGGCCTACACCGACCAGCGGGGCGAGCTGCTCGCGGAGAACGAGGAGACCATCATTTTCGTATCGCTGGAGGCCGGGGCATGACCCACGAACCCGGGGAGGTCGTCCCCCCGCTCGAACGCAGGATCGGGCTCGCGGACATGGTCGCCTACGCGGGAGCCACCTGGGACTGGTACCGGCTGCACTACGACTCCGAGTTCGTCGCCAGGCAGCGGGTCCCCGCGCCGGTCGTCGACGGCCAGGTGTTCGGGGCCCTGCTGGTCGAGCAGATCCAGGACTGGCTCGGTCCGCGGTGTTTCGTGCGTGAACTGGACTTCGCTTTCAGGTCGCTGGTCTTCGCCGAGGAGACGGTCCGCTGCGAGGGCACGGTCTCGGAGGTCGGTGACGACTTCCTGGTGCTCAGCCAGCGGGTGGTCGTGATCGGTGCCGACGGCGGGGTCGACCGGGTCGCCGCGGGTCCCGCGCGCGCCCGGGTCCTGCTCGGCGTCGCCGACGGACCGGGGGCGAGACTCGGCGTCGCCGACGGACCGGAGGCGAGACTCGGCGTCGCCGACAGACCGGAGGCGAGACTCGGCGTCGCCGACAGACCGGAGGCGAGACTCGGCGTCGCCGACAGACCGGAGGCGAGATGAGGACCGGTGTCGCGATCGTCGGGGCCGCCGAGTCGGATCTCGGGGTCACCAACCGGTCTGTTCTCGGCCTGCAGGCCCAGGCGATCGGCCGGGCGCTCGCCGACGCGGGGCTGACCCTGCGTGACGTCGACGGGCTGGCGACGACCGGGGTCTCCCGGTTCTCCGCGACCCAGCTCGCCGACCACTTCGGGCTCCAGCCGCGCTGGACCGACTCGACGTACGCGGGCGGCTCCGCCTTCGAGATGTTCGTCGCGCGGGCGACCCAGGCCATCCAGGCGGGTCAGGCCGAGACCGTCGTGATCAGCTTCGCCTCCAACCAGCGGTCGGCCCGTTCCCGCTCTCTCGGGGGCGTGGTGGAGGACCACACGCCGGAGGCCCAGTTCGAGACGCCGTACGGCCCGCTCTTTCCGCTCTCGTACTACGCGATGGCCGCGCGGCGCTACCTTCACATGTGCGGCGGGACGCGGGAGCAGCTCGCCGAGGTCGCCGTGGCGGCGCGGGAGTGGGCGCTGCTGAACCCCGCCGCGTTCCGCCACGGCACCCGGTCGCTGACCGCCGAGGAGGTGGTCGGCTCCACGATGATCTCCAGCCCGCTGACCGCTCTGGACTGCTGCCTGGTCACCGACGGCGGCGGCGCCGTCGTGCTGACCTCCTCCGAGCGCGCGAGGGACCTGCGCAGGAAGCCGGTGGAGGTGCTCGGGTACGGCGAGCGCACCACCAACACCTCGATGACCGCCGTCGCCGACCTGACCGTGACCGGCGCGGTCGGCTCCGGCGCCGACGCGTTCGCGCGGGCCGGCGTCACCCCGGCCGACATCGACGTGGCGCAGGTCTACGACTCGTTCACGATCACCGTGGCGCTCACCCTGGAGGCACTGGGCTTCTGCGGCCGGGGCGAGGCGCTGGACTGGATCGCGGACGGCAGGATCCGCCCGGGTGGCGACTTCCCGCTCAACACCTCGGGCGGTGGCCTGTCCTACTGCCATCCCGGCCAGTTCGGGGTCATGTTGCTGATCGAGGCGGTGGCGCAGCTGCGCGGCGAGGCCGGTGACCGGCAGGTTCCCGGCGCGCGTCTCGCGCTGGCCCACGGTACGGGAGGAATCCTGTCGACGCACGCCACCGTGGTGCTGGGGGTGGACGCGTGATCGCCCCCGAGGTTCCGCCGCCCGACGAGATCACCCTGCCCTGGTGGGAGGCGACCAGGGACCGTCGGCTGCTGGTGCAGACCTGCGCCGGCTGCGCGGGGACGCAGCACCCGCCGCGCGCGCTGTGCGTGCACTGCGGCTCCGACCGTCTGGACTGGAGCACGTCGGCCGGGACCGGCGTGGTGGACTCGTTCACCGTCGTGCACCGGGCGCCGCGCCCGGAACTCGACGTTCCCTACGTCATCGCCCGCGTCCGGCTGGCCGAGGGAGTCATCCTGCTCACCCGGCTGGAGGGCCGACCGGAGGAGGAGTGGCGCATCGACGACCCGGTCCGGCTCACCTGGGTGGGCCTCGGTGACGGGCGTGCCCTTCCCGTCTTCGTTCCCGCCGACGTCTCCTGAACAGCTTCCGAACACCGGAGTCCACGGAGGCTCCGGTCAAGAAAGGCAGTCGCAGTGGATTTCCAGCTTGACGAGGACCAGCGCGAGTTCCGCGCCGTCCTGCGCGACTTCGTCGATCGGGAGATCATCCCGGTCGCCCGCGAGTGGGAGCAGTCCGGCCGCTATCCGACGGAGATCGTCGACGGGATGCGGGAGATGGGCCTGTTCGGGATGACGATTCCCGAGGAGTACGGCGGCCTCGATCTCGACCCCGTCTCGTTCGCGCTGGTCTTCGAGGAGATAGCCCGTGGCTGGATGGGCATCGCCGGCATCCTGGGCAGCCACTCCCTGGCCTGCCGGATGATCGCGATGCGCGGCACGGAGGAGCAGAAGCGGAAGTACCTTCCCGACCTCGCCGCCGGCGTCCGCCGTACCGGCATCGGCCTCACCGAGCCCGACGCCGGCACCGACCTGCAGGGCATCCGCACCACCGCGACGCTCGACGGTGACCACTACGTCGTCAACGGCACCAAGATGTGGATCACCAACGCGCGTTACGCGGATCCGCTCCCGGTCCTGGTCAAGACCGACCCGGGCACCTCCCCCGCGCACAAGGGCATGAGCGTGCTCCTGGTGGACTCCTCCCTGGAGGGCTACCGGGTCACCAAGGACATCCCCAAGCTCGGCTACAAGGGCACCGAGTCCTGCGAGGTGGTGCTCGACAATGTGCGCGTCCCCAGGGAGAACCTGCTCGGCGGTGTCGAGGGCAAGGGGATGCAGCACGCGCTCTCCGCCCTGGAGTGGGGCCGGGTGAACATCGCCGCGCGTTCGGTCGGCATCGCCCAGCGCGCCCATGACGAGGCGTTCGCCTACGCCAAGCAGCGCAGGGCGTTCAACCAGGCCATCGCCGACTTCCAGGCGATCCAGTTGCAGCTGGGGAACCTGTCCACCCAGGTCCAGGCCGCTCGTCTGATGGCCTACTGGGCCGCGGACGCGGTCCGCAAGGGGCGCGCCGACGGGGAGACGGGCATGGCGAAGATCTTCTGCTCCGAGGTCGCCCTGGCGGCGTCGATCGACGCTATGAAGATCCATGGTGGCTACGGCTACTCCACCGAGTACGAGGTGGAGCGCCTCTACCGCGACTCGATCCTGATGAGCATCGGCGAGGGCACGAACGACGTCCTGCGCACGCTGGTGGCCAAGTCCGTCCTCCGCGGCGAGACGGCCCTCTGAAACCACCGTCGGCCGGCTGGTGATCACGCCTTGACGCCCCACCCGGTCGATGGAAACACTGTTCCTATTATGGAAACACATTTCGCGGCTGAGCGAGAGACACGCGTGGCATCCGCCCCGGGAACGCGCCCCGCCCGGTCACCCGCCACCGGCGTCGACGCCGAGGGCGCGCGACCGGCGATGATCATCGTGGGGGCCGGGCCCGGCGGCCTCGCCTGCGCCATCACCGCCGCGGACGCGGGGGCCAGGGTGCTGCTGCTGGAGAAGGCGCCCGACGTGGGAGGCGCGCTGCCCTACTCCGGCGGCCACCTGTCCGCCGGAGGGTTCTCCGCACAGCGCGAGCGCGGCATCGACGACGATCCGGAACGTCACTTCGAGGACATCCGGCGCATCAGCCGGGGCACCGCTCGCGAGGATCTGACCAGGCTGTCACTGCGCGAGCAGCCGGCCGTGCTGGAATGGCTGATCGCGTCCGGATTCGTCCCCGACCCGCAGACCCCCCGCATCGTCCACGGTCACGAGCCGTATCGCACACCACGCACCGTCCACGCCACCGCCCTGCCCGGCGGCCCGGCGATCCTGGCCGCGCTGCGCCCGCTGCTGGACGCGCACCGCGCCGCCGGCCGGATCGACCTGCGCTGCGGGGTACGGGTCACCGAGCTGCTGATCGAGGACGGCGCGGCGACCGGGGTGATCGCCGAGGACGGCACCCGGTGGCGGGCACCCGCGGTGGTACTCGCCACCGGTGGATTCGGGTACGAGCCGGAGCTGTTCGCCGAGCTGGAGGGCGCGCCGCTGACCACCTCGGCAGCCCCCACCTCCACCGGCGACGGGCTGCTGATGGGCCGGCGGGCCGGGGCCGGCCTGCAGGGTTCCGGCATGTACATCCCGACCTTCGGCGGGCTGCCCCCGAACGACGGGGACCTGCGGGTGGACTGGTCGCACCGGCCCCAGCTGGTGGCCGTCGAGCGGCCCCCCTGGGAGATCTACGTCGACCGGCGCGGCCGCCGCTGGATCGCCGAGGACGAGCCGAGCATCGACCGCAAGGAACGGGTGCTCACCACCATCGAGCAGATGACCTTCTGGATGGTGTTCGACGCGCGGGCGCTCCGCGAGTCACAGCCGATGGTCCACGGGTGGAGTCCAGCCGAGCTGGTCGCGCAGTGCGGGCGGCGCCGCGGCGTGCACCAGGCCTCCGACCTGGCCGGACTCGCCGAGCAGGCGGGCATCGACGCGGCCGGGCTCATCGACGAGGTGACCCGGTACAACCTCTTCGTGGCGGCTGGGCGGGACCCCGACTTCGCCCGAGCCCACCTGCCCGCGCCGATCGCCGAGCCGCCGTACTACGCGATCGAGAACCACCCGGTCACCCTGATCACCTTCGTGGGACTCGACGTGGACGCGCGGCTGCGGGTGCGTCGCGGCGACGGGCAGGTCATTCCCGGCCTGTACGCGGTCGGTGAGGTGATCGGCTCCGCCGCCGTCAACGGCAACGCGTTCTGTTCCGGCATGTGCCTCACCCCGGCCATGGCCTTCGGCCGGCTGGTGGGCCGCCGGCTCGCCATGGCCGGGAAGTGACCGGCCGTACGGCCAGGGGTGACCGGACCGTACGGCCTGGGAGCGACCGAGCCGTACCGGAAAGGAGCGACCCGGCTCGGGTGGGTCAGTGCGCGAAGCGGAAACCCGCCGCCCGCAGCCTGGCGGAGCTCACCGGTACCGACGGGGTCTTGATCTCGGCGCGGTAGCTCAGCTCCGGCCAGCCCTGCTCGGCGCAGATCCGGCCGAACACCTCCTCGTTGGCCGGCGGCACGACTCCGTCCGGGACCGCGTTGAAGACCCCGACGAGGTCATGGCTCACCACGAAGTCGAGCGCGGCGGCCGCGTCGCGGTAGTCGACGCGGTACAGCAGGGCGTCCGCCGCGAACGGCACGCTGCCGCCGAGCATCTCGTGGGCGAGCTTCACCCGGGTCACGTAGTCGATGTCGCGCGGGTGCCCGTACACATCGGGGATGCGCACCACCGCCCCGCGCGGCGTGGCCAGGACGGCGTCCTCGGCGGCGACGAAGTTGCGCGGCGACGCGTCCGGATCGTCGGTCGTCGGGCTCGACTCGTCCAGCGGTCGGCCGTCACCGGAACCGTAGACGGACGTCGAACTGGTGAAGACGACTCGCGGGTGCACGGCGGCGGCGGTCCGCGCGGTGGCGGTGAGGGTGTCCGCGTACTCGGCGATCCGGCCGTTCGCGTCAAAGGAGCGGGCGATCCGTGGGCTCACCGTCAGCACGACGGCGTCGGCGTCGCGCGTCGCGTCCCGCACCGCCGTGCTGTCGCTGCCCCGCAGGACCGCCACGTCGGCGCAGACGGCCTTGAGCTCGTCGACACGCTCGGCCGAGGTGGTGGTGCCGGTCACCTGATGACCCGCGGAGGTCCAGCGGCGGGCGAGTTCCATGCCCACGTTGCCACAACCGATGATGACGTAACGCACAGCGCGACCTCCAAAAGGGAAACAATGTTTCACTCTGCCGCATCGATGGTCCGCCGCCAAGCGTTCCGGGCCCCGCACCGAATGATTCCTCCCGGATCGCCCGTCGGCGAGCATGCGCGGGGCCACGATCGCCCGGCCGGGCACCTCCGGCGCGGCCTTCCGGTCACCTTTCCCCGTCACCGTTCGTCATCGACTTGACACACACAGTGACAGAGAGGGGGCCGCATGATCACCACCCCGGCCGTCGAGGAACCGGCCACGTCCTTGCTGCACCTGGATTCCAGTGCCGCCCGTTTCCATGACTCGGTCAGCAGACAGCTGACCGCGTTGTTCGCCGACACCTGGCGAGGGCTGCACGACGGCGCCGGATACCGCTACCGGGACCTGGCCGCCGACCCGGTGCCACTGGTGACCTCCGCCTTCGTCACCCTCGGCCAGCGGGTGCAGCGACACGGCGGCGTCCCGCCGGCCGAGGTGTCCGTACTGGTCGAGGGCCCGGCCGAGGAACGGGAGTGGACACTGACCCTGCCGCTGATCACAGAGCTGCTGGCCACGGACACGGTGCTGATCGGTGTTCCGATGTACAACTTCTCGGTACCCGCCGCGCTGAAGGCATGGATCGACCGGGTGACCTTCCCCGGGGCGTTCACCGACCCGGGTACCGGGGACAGCCTGCTGCGCGGCACGACGGTGGTGGTGGTCACCGCGCGAGGCGGCTGCTACCGGCCGGGCACGCCCCGGGACGGCTTCGACTTCCAGACTCCCTACCTGCGGGCGTACTTCGGTGACCTCGGGGTGGCCGAAGAGGACCTGCACTTCGTCCACGCCGAGATGACCCGAGCCGGGGACGTGCCGGGGCTGGCCCGTTTCCGGGCGCTGGCGGCGAGCTCGCTGACGGCGGCACGGGCCGCGGTGACCGAGCTGGCCGCCCGGCCTCCGGCCGGGCGGTCGGTCACCTCTGGCCGTCGCGGTTCGTCATAGGAGTGAAGAGATGGATCGTACGAGAGATTGACAAGGAGATACGCCTCATGAGTGAAACCGTCATCCGTGTCGGCGGTGCGCCGGTGACCCTCATCAACGTCTTTGATGTCGACGCGTCGAAGCAGCAGGAGCTCATCGACCTCCTGAACGAGGGAACCGAGAAGGTGATAAAGAACCGGCCGGGCTTCGTCTCGGTGAACATACTCGCCAGCGTCGACGGCACCCGGGTCGTCAACTTCGCCCAGTGGCGCAGCCAGGACGACGTCAAGGCCACCATGGCCGACCCGGAGGTCCAGGCCCTCGGGAAGAGGACGGCCGAGCTGGCGAAGCCGGCGCCGCACGTGTACTCGGTGGTCTCCATCCACCATGCCTGATCTCTGAGGACTCTCCGACCGGGAGTCCCGAGACGACCGCGGATCGCCCCGCCGACCGGTCCGGCCGGCGGGGCGATCGCCGGATTCCATGGCCCGAGCCCGCCGCAGATCATCGACGCGCGAGGAGCACAACAGTCACCATGACCACCGCCAATACCGCTGACATCGTGATCACCGGCGCGGGGATCGGGGGGCTGACCACAGCCCTGGCCCTGCACGCCCAGGGGATCGACGCGATCGTGCTGGAGGCCGCCGGCGAGATCCATCCGCTCGGGGTCGGGATCAACATCCAGCCCGCCGCCATCGCCGAGCTGGTCGGCCTCGGACTCGGCGACGAGCTGGCGGCGACCGGCATTCCCACCCGCGAGCACCGCTACCTCGACCACACGGGCACCACGCTGTGGGCCGAACCCCGGGGTGTCGCGGCCGGGCATCGGTTCCCGCAGTACTCGATCCATCGCGGGGAACTGCAGATGATGTTGCTGGCCGCGGTCCGCGACCGGCTCGGCCCCGGCGCGGTCCGCACCGGAACCCGCCTGCACACCTTCGAACACACCCGTGACGGCGTCCGTGCCCACACCCACGACCGGGCCACCGGCGGCACGAGCGTATTCGAGGGCGCCGCGCTGGTCGGCGCCGACGGGCTGCACTCCGCGGTCCGCTCCCAGCTCCATCCCGACCAGGCTCCGCTGTCCCCGGGCGGGGTGCACATGTGGCGTGGCCTGACCGAGCTGGACGACTTCCTCGACGGACGCACCATGATCGTGGCCGGCGACGAGCAGGCCACCCGGCTGGTCGCCTACCCGATCTCGGCACGCCACCGCGAACGCGGCAAGGCCCTGGTCAACTGGGTGTGCCTGGTCACCGCCCCCGGACCGGAGGTGTCCGGCGACGCCGACTGGGACCGTCCCGGACGACTCGAGGATGTGCTGCCCCACTACCTGCACTGGGACTTCGACTGGCTCGACGTCCCGGACATGCTCGCCCGGAGCGGTCAGATCCTGCACTACCCCATGGTCGACCGCGATCCGCTGGCCGATTGGGGGAACGGCCGGGTCACCCTGCTCGGCGATGCCGCCCACCTGATGTACCCGATCGGCGCCAACGGTGCCTCGCAGGCCATCCTCGACGCGGCCTGCCTCGCCGCCGAACTCGCCCACCAAGGCGATGCGGCCACCGCGCTGCGGCGCTACGAAACCGCCCGGCGTCCCGCCACCACCGCGATCATCCACGCCAACCGGAACATGGACCGCACCGAACGTGCCATGGCCCCCCGCACCGACCAGGACAAGAGCACCGCCCTGGCAGCGCTCACCAGCGCCTACCGCAGCACCGTCGAACGCCACTACTCCGCCGACGGCGATGTGAACTCGCTGCTGGAATCAGGTAAGTAGTCCCGTTCCCCCGCCGGATTCACCGACGCCGGCATCCGCCCCAGGCGGATGCCGGCGTCGGTGCTCGCCGCGCGAGCCCTGTCGCCTCGATACG